>CAYWTU010000244.1:0-6434 GCA_964461275.1 uncultured Pirellulales bacterium
TGTTCCTGACGCCGGATCTGAAGCCGTTTTACGGCGGCACCTATTGGCCGCCGTCGGCCCGGATGGGCATGCCGGGGTTCGATCAAGTGATCGCCGCCGTACTCGACGCTTGGAAGAATCGGCGGGCGGAGCTGGACGAGCAGGCAGGGCAGCTCACCGCGCGGCTGGCCGAGTTGGGCCGGCTAGAAAACGCCGCAGTGGAAGCCCTCCCTCGCGAGGCCCTGCACGACGCGGCCGCGGCATTGGAACGGGTCTTCGACCATACGCACGGCGGTTTCGGCGGGGCCCCCAAGTTTCCGCACCCGATGGACCTCCGCGTTTTGCTGCGCTACTGGCGGCGCCAGCCGAAAGAGACGGTGCTGAAGATGGTCACGCTGACGCTCGACCGGATGGCGGCCGGCGGCATTTATGATCACTTGGGCGGCGGATTTCATCGCTACTCGGTCGACGAGCGCTGGCTCGTGCCGCACTTCGAGAAAATGCTGTACGACAACGCGCTCTTGGCCGGCTGCTATGTGGAGGCGTACCAGGCCACCGGCCGCGACGAATATGCTCGTGTAGCGCGCCACACGCTGGACTATGTTCTGCGCGAAATGACGTCGCCCGACGGCGGTTTCTACAGCACGCAAGACGCCGACAGCGAAGGCGAAGAAGGAAAATTTTACGTCTGGAGCTTGGACCAAATCACGGAAATTCTCGGCTCGCAGGCGGCCCAGGCGTTTTGCTACGTGTACGACGTGACGGACGGCGGCAATTTTGAGGGTCACAACATCCTCAACTTGCCTAAGACCATTGAACAATGCGCCAAGTTGCAGAATCGCCCCCTTGCGGAACTGCAAACCGAGCTTCAGGCGTCGCGCGAAAAACTACTGGCCGTCCGCAATGGCCGCGTCTGGCCGGGCTTGGACGACAAGCAACTGGTGGCCTGGAACGGGTTGATGATCGACGCCTTGGCCGCCGCGGCGGGGCCGCTGGGCGAGCCGCGTTTCTTGACGGCGGCGACGAACGCGGCCGATTTCATCCTGCACCATCTGCGCCGCCCCGACGGCCGGCTGTTGCACAGTTGGCGGCTGGGGCAGGCCCGTTTCGACGCCTACCTGGACGATTACGCCGCCTTGGCAGGCGCCTTGGTCACGCTCTACGAGGCCAGCTTCGACGGCCGCTGGATCGACGAGGCGGTGCGACTGGCCGACGCCATGCTCACGCACTTTGCCGACGCCAAGGCGGGCGGTTTTTTTTACACCGCTCACGATCACGAGGCGCTTATCGCCAGGCAGAAAGACGCCATGGACAGTTCCGTGCCCAGCGGCAATGCGCTGGCGGCCACAGCCCTGCTGCGGCTGGCCAAGCTGTGCGGCCGTGCCGACTATCGCGAGGCAGCCCTGGGAACCCTCCGCGCGTTTGGCCGGTTGATCGAGAATTCGCCCAGCGGCGCCGGGCAGTTGCTCGTTGCCCTGGATTTCCACAATGGACCGACGCCCGAGTTGGTGCTGGCTGGGGACGCGAGTTCGGCGCCGCTGCAAACCGTGGTGCAAGACCTGCGGCGGCGATACCTGCCCAACCGGGTCGTGGCTGCGGCTTTGGACGGCGCCGTGCCGGCCGCGGACTCGCCGCTACGCGACATGCTTGCCGGAAAACAGGCCCTCCGCGGTGAGCCGACGCTGTACGTGTGCGAAAACTTCGCGTGCCAGGCGCCGGCGGTTGGCGCAGCGGCCATCGCCGCCGCACTCGACAAGTTCGCCCTGCAGTAGGGCTGCGGGTTACATCGCATTCGGCTTCGCGGCCACCGCGATTTCCGCGCCCAGGGCTGCGAGCCAGTTCGCCACGCGCTCGGCCACGCCGACGCCGACGCCCATGGGCTCGACGGCAATCACACTGGCTTGGTTAGCTTGGAGCGCCGCCGAAAGTTCACGCAGCCGCCGGCTTGCCGCGTTCAAAAACGCCGCCTGCTCCGGCGCCGAAAGCTCGTGCCGCACCAGCGCCACTTCGCCGACCGACCGCTGGCGGATCAAACGCACCAGCCGGCCCCGTTCGGCCTTATACAATCCGCCGGCTGCGTAGGCCCGCCGCAACTGGCGCTGGCTATTGAAATGATAGGCCGGATCCTGGTCGAAAAAGAAGCTCACGGCGCCGTCCCGGCGAAAGCCCACCACCACGCTCTCGCCCAATCCTGCCGCGCGCAGCTCAATCCGTTGGACCAAGGCACGTGCCTCGGCCATCAAATCTTCTCGCGGCAGTTCCTGTTTGGCCATGGCGAACCGCGTGGCTAGGACGGCGTGCAACAACAGACGCTGCAATTACAGGAACAATCGTAGCGGCAAAGTGGAATGGCTAGCCACTAGCGCCAATCGGCTTCCAAACAACTTAACAACCGCCCTCGAACTCCCGTTGTTTTTCGCGAATCGAACAGGTTGTTGGTTGGCTTCAAAAAGGCTGCCAACTCGGCCGCCGTGACCGCGGCGGCTGTCATTCTGACACCTCGGCCAAGCTGCCATTTCGGCGCTGGCGTCGGAACCGCTTGTTTGGCTTCACGTTTGGTCGTTTCGGCTAGCGCGCAACGGGTTTGGCACGAGCGTTGCATCTATCGCGTTTGACATAAAAAAACGGCCGATCCGCGGTGGTCGGCTCGTCGTTCAACCCGGGCATCATCCGCCGCGAATCGGCGCCCGCCGACTCGCAAACGGTAAACGTCTTTTCGCAACAGGAGCAAAACCATGCGACACCACCCCTTGGCCCCCTTTGCCAACTGGCGCGAGGAAATGGAACGATTTTTCAACGACTTCGGCGGGCCGGCCTCGCCGGCGCCGTTGTCGGTCGTCACGGGCACCCGTGGCTTTCCCCTGCTCAACGTCTGGGAAAGCGGGCACGACTTGCACGTGGAAGCGGAGCTTCCCGGCTTGGCTCAGGACAATCTCGAAATCTTGGTCGTGGGCAATCAACTCACGCTCCGCGGCCAACGGCAGGCGACGATTGAAGAAGGCGCAGCCTGTCATCGTCAAGAGCGCGGACAAGGCAAATTCGAACGGATCGTCCGACTGCCTTTCGATGTCGACGCCGACCAGGTTCAAGCGAATCTTGCGGACGGCGTGCTGCACCTTACGCTGCCCAAGGCCGAGGCAGTCCGACCGCGAAAGATCGCCGTCAAAACAGGCTAAGCCCGGCGGCAGTCACTTCACAAACGTCATCCATCAACGCAAGGAGCGATGCATCATGTCTACCGAAGCAACCGTTAAACGTCCCGCCGAAACCTCGCGCGGCGAACCCACGCGGGGAACGTCGTACTACCGACCCAACGTCGATATCATCGAGCAGCAAGGCGAGTTGCTGATCGTGGCTGACCTGCCGGGCGCCGCCGCCGACCAGATCGACATTCAGTTTGAGGACGGCATGTTGACGATTCACGGCCGGGTGCCGCCGCGCCAAGCCGACGCGCCCCGCTATTTGTTGCAGGAATACGGCGTGGGCGACTTTTACCGCACATTTCAGGTGGGCGAGCAAATCGACGCCGGCCGCATCTCGGCCCAGTACGCCTTGGGCGTCTTGACGCTGCACTTGCCCAAGGTTGAAGCGGCCAAGCCGCGTAAGATCAACGTGCAACTCAAATAGCGGCCGGCGGCGGGTGGACGACTACGCGACGGCCCGACCTGTCACCTCCAAGAACCTCGCCAGCGCCTCGTTCCAAGCGGGCGCCTGGCGAGGTTCGTACGTTTCCACCGGCAACGAGCGGCGAATCACCTCGCGAGCTTCCGCTAAATTGCCCACCGCGCCGGCGGCGATCGCCTGCATCATCAGGTTGCCGGTGGCGGTCGCTTCGGCCGGCCCCGCTACGACCACGCAACCGCAGGCGTCCGCTGTCGCCTGGCACAACTGCCGGTTCTGCACCCCGCCTCCAACGACATGCAGCGTGCGGAATTTCACTTCGACTAGCTCCTCCAGCCAACCGAGCACCATGCGGTATTTCATCGCCAGACTTTCCAAGGCGCAGCGCAGCACAGCGCCTCGATCGGCTGGCGGAGTCTGACCTGTGCGACGACAGTACTCGCGGATTGCCTCCGGCATGTCGCCGGGCGCCTGAAACGCTGGATCGTCCGGATCGATCCACGCCTGCCGCGACGGCGCCGCGGCGGAAAGGTGGTTCAACTCGTCCCAGCTCAGCGCCTGGCCCTGTTGCGCCCAGGCCCGTCGACATTCCTGCACCAACCATAGCCCGGTGATGTTCTTGAGCAGGCGAATCGTCCCCCCGACGCCTCCTTCGTTGGTGAAATTCAACTGCCGGCAGCGCTGGTTGATCACCGGCGCGGACAGCTCGACGCCCATCAGCGACCAGGTGCCCGAACTCAAGTAGCACCAATCGGGCGCGGCGCCTGTTGCGCCGACGGTGGGAACCGACATCACGGCGCTGGCGGTGTCGTGTGTCCCCGGCAATACAACGTTGGCGCCGGCAAGGCCCGTTTCTTGAACGACTTCGGGCCGCAATGGCCCAAGAACCGTCCCTGGCGGCAGAATCTCCCCCAGCAACTTCGTCGGCAGACCGAAACGCCCAAGCAGTTCCGTCGCCCATTTACCCGAGCGGGGATCGAGAAACTGCGTGGTGGTGGCGTTGGTGAATTCGTTCGACTTCACCCCGGTTAGGAGCCAATGGAATAGGTCGGGCATCAGCAGCAGACGCTCGGCGGCGTTGAGCGTCGCCGACCGCGACTCTTTAAGCGCCACTAGTTGGAACAACGTGTTGAACGGCAGGAACTGCAGCCCGGTCGCCGCGAAAATCTCCTCGCGTGGAACTTGGGCGAAGGCCCGTTCAAGAATGCCGTCGGTGCGGCGATCACGGTAGTGATATGGATTGGCCAGGAGCTCGTCGCCCGGACCCAACAGTCCAAAGTCGACGCCCCAGGTGTCGACGCCGACGCTGCTCATCGGACCTGCGCACATCTGGACCGCGGCGCGCAGACCCTCTTGGATATTCGTCCACTGCCGCAGAACGTCCCAGTGTAGGTGGTCGCCAATCCTTACCGGGCCGTTCTCAAACCGATGCGCTTCGCGCAGCGTGAGCCGTTTGCCGTCGAAGCCGCCGACCAACGTTCGGCCACTGGACGCCCCAATATCGACGGCGACGAAATGTTGTTGGGCCATCTTTAGCTCTGGTTTATGGCTGGTGACCGGGTCGATTGCGGGTCGACGGAACCGGCATGTTCGACGACCAGCTAATTCGCGTCAAGTATCTGAACAACAAGGACTTACGCAACACGGATTGGATTGAGACCTGGTACTAGTTCAATCCATACGACCGGCATGAATTGAAGAATCGCCAGGCTGGGGGTCGATAGGACAAGATGGGTACCGAAGAATAGTTGACTTTGATAAGCAACTTGGTAATATATCGCTGGTGATGCTATACGGCGGGCGAAGGCGCCTGGCCCTTGTGCGCCCCAGCGGAAGGCCGCGGGAATTGGCTGCCCGGGGTTCTATTCCTTTCCGATGGGGGAGGGCTAACGCATGAGCCTGCCGGCCCGCGCCGTAAACACCAGTCGTGCGACCACGGACAGCACTGCTGCGGACTCGGAACCGTCCGAACTGAAGATTTGGTGCGGCGGAACGTGCAAGTCTGGCGGCGGCTGTTCGAGCCGCAAACCTGCCGATCAACAACCGACCAGTTTGGCTATGTCGCTTTACGATCCGGAATCGCAGACCGACGCGCCCGTGGCGGAGCTTGCCGCGGGACCTCCGACGGTGTCGCCGGCCTTTGCTCGGTTCGAGCAAGATCAGGACGGCCGGTTCTTGCCCAGCGAGGAGTTTCTGGCCGAGCTAACCAGGCACAGCATGGCGCTGGATGGGGCGCACCCGAAGGAGATCATAGCTTGGGCGGTGGAACACTTTTATCCGCGGCTGGCCATGGCCACCGCGTTTGGCCCGGAAGGCTGCGTCATTATTCACTATCTGGCGCAGGTTCAGCCCAAGACCTATGTGTTCAACCTCGACACGGGTTATCAGTTTCCGGAGACGCTCGAGTTGCGCGACCAGATCGCGCGACGCTACGGCGTCGAGGTGGAGATGCGTCGGCCGGCGACGACCGTCGCACAGTACGAGCAGTTGCACGGCGGACCGCTTTACAAGACCAATCCTGACCAATGCTGCAAGGACCGTAAGGTCAAGGTTCTGCACGAATCGGTGGTCGGCATGCACGCGTGGATGAGCGGCATCCGCCGCGATCAGAGCGCCGACCGTGCGCAGGCGCCGATCGTGGGTTGGGACAAGAAATTCCGCTTGGTAAAGATCAGCCCGCTGGCCTCGTGGACCAAAAGCGACGTTTGGAAAGTCGTGGTCGACGAGGACGTTCCTTACAATCCGCTGCACGATCAAGGGTATACCAGCATCGGCTGTTGGCCTTGCACCCGAGCTGTGATGATGGGCGAGGACGAGCGTGCGGGGCGCTGGAG
>CAYWTU010000245.1:0-6409 GCA_964461275.1 uncultured Pirellulales bacterium
GATTCGCGACTTGGACCGCAGCGGCCTGTTGGACACCACGCTGGTCATGGTCTCGAGCGAATTCGGCCGCACGCCGAAGATCAATCGCACCAATGGCCGGGACCACTGGCCGAAGGTGTTCAGCGTGGTTCTGGCGGGCGGCGGGATGAAGCGGGGCTACGTCCACGGGGCCAGCGACGCGACCGCCACCGAGCCGGACCGCGACCCGGTCGGCCCGGCCGATTTGGCGACCACCATTTACTATCAATTGGGGATCATCGCCGACAAGGAATTGATGGCGCCGGGAAACCGTCCGATCGAAATCGTCGACGGCGGCCAGGTGCGCAAGGAGTTGTTGGCCTAAAGCCCGGCTGGAGGGGCGCGAGGCTGGCGTCCGAACTTTTGGGCGCTGGGCGCTCACGGCAGTCCGGCGCCGGAGTTGTGCAAGATGATTCAGCGCGCATTGCTGGGTGTTGTGCTTTCGACGGCATGGATCTTCGCGGCCAGCGCGGCCCGCGGCGCCGACCCGGCGGTGGGCGGCACATCGCCCGCCGGAGCTCAGCGTGGCACGGAAGTCGACGTGCTGTTCAACGGAGCGCGGTTGGCCGACGCGCAGCAAATTCTGTTCTACGAGCCAGGCCTGGAGGTGCTCTCGCTCGAGGCGGGCAATGACGCCGCGGTCAAGGTTCGACTACGGATCGCTCCCGATTGCCGCACCGGCCAGCACGGCGCGCGAATTCGCACCGCCACGGGAGTCAGCAACTTGCGGCTGTTCAGCGTTGGCGCCCTGAAAGAGACGGTGGAAACGGAACCCAACAACGACTTTGGCAAGCCCCAGCCCATCGAGTTGGAATCTTGCGTCAACGGAGTGGTCGAGAATGAGGACGTCGACAACTTTCTGGTCACTGCCAAACAAGGGCAGCGGATCACGGCCGAGGTCGAGGGCATCCGCTTGGGCAACACGTTCTTCGATCCGTACGTGGCCATTCTCGACATGAAGCGGTTCGAGTTGTCCGCATCGGACGACGCGGCGCTAGTCTGGCAAGACGGTGTGGCGAGCGTCGTAGCCCCCGCCGACGGAACGTACGTCGTGCAGGTCCGCGAGTGCGCCTTCGGCGGCAATGGGGCCTGCAACTATCGGCTGCACGTAGGAACGTTTCCCCGGCCGCGGGCGGTGATTCCTGCCGGCGGCAAGCCGGGAGAGGCGCTGGAGGTTCGCTGGCTGGGAGATGTGCTGGGGCCGTTCACCCAACAGGTGGTTTTGCCGTCGGCCCCGCGGCCCAATTTTCTGGTGTTGCCACAGGACGCGTCGGGGGTGGCGGCGTCGGGCGCCGTGTTCCGCGTAAGTCCGCTTGGCAATCAGCTTGAGGCCGAACCGAACACCTCGGTAGCCGAGGCCAACGCGTTCGTGGCGCCGTTGGCACTGGCGGGCGTAATTGGAGCGCCGGGCGACGTCGACTACTACCGGTTTGAAGGCAAGAAGGGCCAGGTTCTGGATGTCCGCGTGTTGGCGCGGACGATTCGCTCGCCGCTGGACAGCGTCCTGTACATCTACAATGCCGCAGGAGGCGCGCTGGCAGGCAACGACGACAGCGGCGGCCCCGACAGCTACCTACGGTTCACCGTACCGGAGGACGGTCAATATCTGCTCGGCGTGTTCGACCAGTTATCGCAAGGCGGCGATTCGTACGCATACCGTCTGGAAGTGACGCCGGTCGCGCCGCAATTGAGCATGGGACTGGTCGAACGCAGTCAGTTTGTTGACATCACCGTCAGCGTGCCGCAAGGGAACCGGACCGCCTGTTTGGTGAGCGCCGCGCGGGCCGACTTCGGCGGCGATCTGACGGTAGAAATGGCTGGGTTGCCGGCCGGGGTTTCGCTCGAAACGGTGGGCATGGCGGCCAACCAGACGTATGTGCCGGTGGTGTTCTCGGCGGCGGCCGATGCGCCGCTGGCCGGAGCGCTGGTCGACGTCATCGGCAAACCGGTGGATGCCAACCTGGCCATTACGGGTCATCTTTTGCAGCGGACGTCGCTGGTCCGTGGCCAGAACAACATTCACGTTTGGACGCACGATGAAGAGCGGATGGCCGCCGCGGTCACGCAGGCGGTTCCGTTCAGCATTGAAATCGTGCCTCCGAAGGCGCCGCTGGTGCGGGACGGCACGATGGGCCTGAAGGTGGTCGCCAAGCGCCAAGAAGGTTTCACCGCCCCGATTGCCGTTCGGATGCTGTACGACCCACCGGGGGTCGGTTCGTCAGGCGGCATATCGATTGCCGAAGGACAGACCGAGGCGGTGATTCCCCTCAACGCCAATGGCGGCGCGGAAGTGAAGACCTGGCGGATCGCCGTGCTTGGCGACGCCACGGTGGGCAACGGCAACGTGACGGTTTCCACTGGGCTGGTGGACCTGAAAGTGGTCGAACCGTTTTTCGGTTTGGCGTTTCAGGCGGCGGCAGTCGAACAGGGAAAAGAGACCGACGTGATCGTGGACATTTCCCAGAATGCGGCGTTCGAGGGTCCAGCCAAAGTGGAATTGTTGGGCCTGCCCAACGAAGTCACCACCGCGCCGCTGGAATTCGTCAAGGAGGCGGCGCAGATGGCGTTCAAGGTGAAGACCACAGGGAATTCACCGGCAGGCAAGCACCGCACGCTGCTGTGTCGAGCGATTGTGACGGTGGAAGGCGAACCGGTGACGCACATGATCGGCACGGGCGAATTGCGCATCGATCAGCCGCTTCCCCCTAAACCCATGGAAACGGCCGCGGCGCCGGCAGCGCCTCCGCCCCCAACCGACAAACCGCTGACGCTCTTGCAACGCCTGCGTTTGGAACGGCAACAGGCCAAGGCTGCGCGAGCGGCCGCGCTGGCGGCGGCGCAAAACCCGCCCACCGAACAACCGCCGGCAGATGCGGCGACCGCCGCGACCGCCACGGCCGAGGCGGCGGCCAGCGCCGCGCCGCCGGCCGGCACAGGAGGCACACCGTGAACGCGTTCCGTATGAAGAGACGGCATTGGCAACTGACGGCAGCGGCGCTGCTTATCGGCGTGGCGGTGCGACCCGCGCCGGGCCAACCTGCTCCTCCCTCGCTGATCAAGCTCGATATTTTGCCGCCCGAGGTTCAACTGACCGGCGCCCGCGACCGGCAATCGTTTGTGGTTGTGGCGACCCGCAGCGATGGCGTGACGTTGGACGTGACAGGCGCGGCGCAAGTGTCGCTGACCGACGGCGGACCGGCCCGCCGTGAAGGGAATTGGCTCTATCCGCAGGCAGACGGTTCGACGCAACTTACCGCGGCGCACGAAGGACTCACGGCCACCGCGCCCGTAACGGTGTCCGCGGCCGGTCAGGCTGCGCCTTTGAGTTTTCGCTTGGACGTGATGCCGGTGTTTATGCGGGCGGGCTGCAACACGGGAAGTTGTCACGGCGCTGCCCGCGGCAAGGATGGCTTCATGCTCTCGCTGTTCGGCTACGATCCCAACGGGGACTACCACCGCCTGACCCGGGAGATTACGTTCCGGCGGATCAACCTGGCGCTGCCGCAAGAGAGCTTGTTGTTGGAAAAGTCAACGGGCGCCGTACCGCACACCGGCGGGAAGCGATTCGATGCGGAGAGCGAGTATTACCAGACGCTGCTGCAGTGGCTGCAAGCCGGGGCGCCGAACGAAAACGCGGGCGACGTTCCGAAGGTCGTATCGGTCGAGCTGTATCCGCCTCAAGTCGTGCTCGAAGGCTCCGGCGCCACGCAACAGATGACCGTCCGCGCCAAGTACTCGGACGGGGCCGACCGCGACGTGACGAAGCTGGTTGTGTTCCTGTCGAACAATGACAACTCGGCGACGGTCTCCCCCGATGGACTGGTCACCGCGGGGGCTCGCGGTGAAGCGTTCGTGATGGCCCGCTTTGACACGCACACGGTGGGCAGCCAGGTGCTGGCCTTGCCGGCCGGTTTGGAATATACGCCGCCGACGGCGCCGCCAACGAACTATATCGACGAGCTGGTCAACGCCAAGCTCAACAAGCTGCGGATCCTACCCAGCGAAATCTGCTCGGACGAGGTATTCCTGCGTAGGACGACGCTGGACATCAGCGGGCTGACGCCGACGGCCGAGGAGTACAGCGAATTCTTGGCCGACGCCGATCCGGCCAAGCGAGCCAAACTGGTCGATCGGCTATTGGAGCGCAAAGAGTTCTCGGAAATCTGGGCGATGAAGTGGGCCGAACTGCTGATGATTCGCTCAACAAACACCGTCAGCAACAAATCGGCGTTTTTGTACGCCAGTTGGCTGACCGATCAGATTTCCAACAACGTGCCGCTGGACAAGATGGTCCGCGAGTTGCTGGGGGCCAAAGGCGGGACGTTTAAGAGCCCGCAGACGAACTTCTATCAGATCGAGACCGACACGTTGAAACTGGCCGAAAACGTGGCCCAGGTGTTCATGGGCATTCGCACGCAATGCGCTCAGTGTCACAACCATCCGTTCGATCGTTGGACGATGGACGACTATTACAGCTTTGCCGCGTTTTTCTCGCAGGTGGGCCGTAAGACCGGGGAGGATTATCGCGAATTGATTATCTTCAACTCGGGCGGGGGCGAAGTGTCGCACCCGGTGGGCGGACGCGTAATGGCCCCCAAATTTTTGGGCGGTCCGACGCCCGACTTGCAGGGCCGAGATCGGCGGGTTGTGATGGCCGAGTGGCTGACGTCGGCGGAGAACCCGTATTTTGCCAGCAGCGTGGCCAACCGTGTGTGGCAGCATTTCTTTGGCGTGGGGATTGTCGAACCGGTGGACGACGTGCGCGTCAGTAATCCAGCCAGCAATCCACAGCTCTATCAGGCGCTGGGTCAGAAGTTGACGTCGTACAACTTTGACTTCAAGCAAGTGGTCCGCGACATCTGCGCCTCGCAGGCCTACCAGCGCAGCACGGAGCGCAACGCCAGCAACGCGGGCGACGAACTGAACTTCGCCCACGCCCGGGTGCGTCGAATCCGCTCGGAAAGCCTGCTCGACGCAATCAGCTTGGTGACCGACACCAAGGACAAGTTTCCCGGATTGCCACAAGGCGCGCGGGCCACGCAGATTGCCGACGGCGGCACGAGCACCTATTTCCTCACCACGTTCGGCCGGGCCACGCGTCAGACGTGCAGCAGCGCCGAGGTGAAGACTGAACCGACGCTGTCGCAGGCCCTGCACCTGATCAACGGTGAAACGGTCCGGCAGAAAATTCGGGCCGGCGGATTGATCGACCGACTCGTGGCCGAAGGCAAAACGCCGGAGCAGATCTTGGAGACGTTCTACGTTCGCGCGGTGAGCCGTAAGCCGACCGACGCGGAGAAGCAGGAATTGCTGGCGCTGTTGCCACCGGCGCCCGAGCCGGCGCAGCCGGTGCTGGAAGATGTATTTTGGGCGCTCTTGAACTCCCGCGAGTTTATTTTCAACCACTGATCGATCATGAGCCAGTTCACCAAATCACGCCCCCTACAGCCGCAGTATGTCCGCGAGCGCCGCAGCCGGCACCTGGCTGATCGCCGCCGACGCACGGGACGGCTGCGCTTCCGTTATGCGCTGGCGCGATGGTGCGATCCGGGCTCGGCGCCGGCCTGGTTGGCCGATGCGTTTCGGTCGGCGGCCGGCGTGCTGGTTGTGCTGGTGTGCGTCGCGGCGCCGTCGAAAGGGGATGAGTCGGCGCCCAAGGTCAACTACGAAGAGCACATCAAGCCGATCTTCCGCGAGCATTGCTTCTTGTGCCACAACCAAAACCAGGCCAAAAGCGATCTGGCGTTGGACAACTACGGGGCGATGATGCGCGGCGGGGCGAGCGGCGCGATTGTCGAGCCTGGCGATCCGGACAATTCGCGGCTGTGGCTGTTGGTCAACCACGAGGACACGCCCCCGATGCCGCCCGAAAAAGAAAAACTTCCCGAGGCGACGCTGGCGCTGATTCAACAATGGATCGTCGCCGGGGCCCCTGAATCGGCGGGCAGCAAGGTAAAGCTAAAGAAGAAGGCCAATCTGGCGCTTGCCACCACCGGTTCGGCGAAGCCGGAAGGCCCCGCCGCCATGCCGCAGGGGCTGTTGCGGCAGCCGGTGGTGTATACCAGCCACCGTGCGGCAGCCACGGTCATGGCCGCCAGCCCTTGGGCGCCGTTGGCGGCTTTGGGAGGCGAGCATCAAGTGCTCTTGTACAACACCGACAGCGGAGAACTGTTGGGCATCTTGCCATTCCCAGAGGGTCGGCCCTACGTGGTCAAATTCAGCCGCAACGGCTCGCTGTTGTTGGTGGGCGGCGGCCGCGCGGGCCAGGCCGGCAAGGTGGTTCTGTTCGACGTGGCCAGCGGCAAGCGGGTGAG
The DNA here is from genome assembly GCA_964461275.1 of uncultured Pirellulales bacterium. Taxonomy (GTDB): domain Bacteria; phylum Planctomycetota; class Planctomycetia; order Pirellulales; family CAYNRE01; genus CAYWTU01. The sequence continues at coordinate 6,333 of CAYWTU010000245.1, forward strand.
TGAGATAGGCGACGAGTTGGACGCCGTTCTGGCGGCCGACATCAACGAGGACCATACCCGGGTGGCGACGGGCGGAC
>CAYWTU010000246.1:0-6393 GCA_964461275.1 uncultured Pirellulales bacterium
ACAAGCCCGAGCTGATTCGCCGAAATGGACAACCGTTCGACCCGGGAGGCAAGGTGGAGTTGTTCCAGAGCCAGCCCGGCGCGTGGATGCAGAGCCCCTGGGGCTGGCGGCAGCACGGCGAGTGCGGAAAATGGGTCAGCGACCTGTTGCCGCGCCTGGCCGAATGCGTCGACGACATGGCTTTCGTGCATTCGATGGTCTCCAAGTCGAACGTCCATGGGCCGGCCACCTATATGCAGGCGACCGGCTTTGTCCTGCCCGGGTTTCCCAGCCTGGGGGCCTGGTTGAGTTACGGCCTGGGAAGCTTGAACCAGAACCTGCCGACGTTTGTGGTGCTGCCTGACTCGCGCGGTTACGCCCCCAACGGGCCGGCCAACTGGGGCGCCGGTTTCCTGCCGGCGGCGAATCAGGGGACGATGATCCGGCCCGGCGACGAGAGCCCGATCCGCGATTTGTTCCCGCCTGCTGGAAAATACATTACCTCGGACAGCGACCGCGCCGCCCGCGAGGCACTCGACCAGCTCAATCGCCGCCACCTGGCCGAGCGTGAAGGGGACACGCGGCTGGAGGCTCGGATTCGTTCGTACGAGCTGGCGGCCAAGCTGCAGCTTAGTGCTCCGGAGGCGCTCGATTTGTCCGGCGAGACGGCCGAAACGCGGGCCTTGTACGGTCTGGACGAGCCGGCCACGGCCGACCTGGGGCGGAACTGCCTGGTGGCCCGCCGACTGCTCGAGCGTGGGGTGCGGTTCGTGCAAATTTGGAGCGGCGCCGACAACGGTTTTCCGCGTCGCAATTGGGACAGCCACGAGGACCTGGCTCGCGATCACGGCGAGATGGGGCGCGGCCTGGATCGGCCGGCGGCCGCGCTCCTCACCGACCTCAAGCGAACCGGCCTGTTGGACGACACGATCGTGCTTTGGACCACGGAGTTTGGCCGGATGCCGTGCGGCCAAGGAGGCAAGGGACGCGACCACAACCCCGACGGGTTCACCAACTGGCTGGCCGGCGGCGGTGTTCGCGGGGGCGTCAGTTACGGCGCCACCGACGACTGGTCGTTTCGCGCCGTCGAAAACGTGGCCTACTGCTACGACATTCACGCCACGGTCCTGCACCTGTTGGGCATCGACCATACCCGGCTCACGTTCCGTCACAACGGCGTGGATCGCCGGTTGACTGACGTTCATGGTCAGGTCTTAAGGCCGCTTTTGACGTGATACCTTAATAGGAACCAATTTCTTCGGGCCGCACATTTAGTCGCTTGGCGATCGCCGCCATGGTGCGCTCTTGAACCTTCTTCACCTTCCCTTGTTCGATTCGAGCGATCGTCTTGGCGGCAACGTGGGGAGCAAAATCGTCTTGCTTCAGCCCCTTCTGCAGTCTCAATCGACGCAGCGCGGCGCCGAACGTGCGCTCCGACTGTCGGCGGAGCCTGTTCATCCGGCGGCGGTAGTCGGAATCGCTCTCATACAGAATTGCGTCCGTCGCCGCTTCGTAGTCGCCTAACCGCACGGTTTGACCGCAATCGGTCACCGCGAATCGCGCAAAATCCGGCCTTGTGCCGTCGGCAGAACGGGCAAAGGCCGAAAACGGAACCGTCAGCGATTTCAGGTCGCCTCGCCATAACGTCAGCGTCCCGCCCCGGTCGTCGACCATGCCCCCGATAAACAGATCGGCGCGATTCTCTGCCGCAAGAACCTCCTCCAAGTCGTCGATCGGAAGCAGGGATTCCTTGGTCGGATACACAACGCGGAAAAAACAATTCTCCAAGCATGGCATCGTTGCCGCTGGCACGGGGTGCGCTAAGATCGCTCGCCCGAGCGACGCAGTCGGCCAAGCTACACGCCGCAGCAGCGCTTTGGTCAATTCGCGGTCGAAGCTAATCCAGAACGAGTCGTTGTTCGCTCGATCGATGTATTGTCGCAAATCGGCTGCCGAACGGATGTACGCGACGGACCGACTTCCGAGAGCCGGTGACGCCTTGGCTCGACAGAGCACGAAAGGGCGCTCCGCGGGTTTTAGGTTTCTACTCTTGGTCGGCATGTTCAGACCCTCCGTCCGGGGTCACGTCGGCGCCCACCGGATTATCTGGATATTTCTCGTCCCAAGCGCGGCAGAGTGTCTGCCAGTTCCCCTCTTCGCGAACGAACGCGTCGAGCGCTGCCGCGACTTCGCCGGGATCGGGGTCGGCATCCATATATTCGCGGGTTCGGAGATTGATTCTCCAAGCCCTGGTCCTCCGAAGAATGGTCACATGAGGCGGCTCGCGGGTCTCCTTTTCTCGAATCTTGACTCTCCACCGCGCCTTGTGCAGATTCGCCGGCAGGGGAAGTTCGAATGGCACGAGCGCGGCTCTTCGGATACAACCGACTGCGACACCAAACCCGTGCTTAATAATATGTCCTTTTCTGATGACTGTCAATAAAAGACATTTTTGGGAGCCATCGGCTCAGACGGACGCCGTTTCCCGGGCCAACTTCCGCCACCGCCGCTGCCGGTGGGCGAAAAACCCGCGGACGAGCGGCTCGGCCAGCGAACTAAACCAACGTGCCCGAAATTCGATCCGGTCGGTGTACCGCGACTGGTTCTCGCCAACCGGCTCGACCGACAGGGTGTGGTTCCAAACCGGCAACAGCCAACTTCGCTCACGAGTACGCATCGTGCGCCGTTGCGGATCGACGCTGTCGATAGTCAGCTCGTGCCAGCCCGCGGGAATGACGTGCAAAATGCGGAGCCTCAGCCGAACCGTTTGTCCGACTTGAAACGTGCCATACACCGCCTTGGGGTCAGCGACCCCCAGAAGTCCCCGCGCCACGTACAGAAACGTCTCGCCTTGTTGAAGTCGCTGCCAAACGACCTCGGCCGGCAGCGCCACAATGGTGGATCGAACAACGACGCGCGCGCCGGATGGATCCGTGGCCGGGGCGTTCATGGTCCTCACGGCTCCAGGGGGAGCCAACCTTGGCCGGCGTCGGGCTTGTGTCGGCGACCGCCGGGGCGTCGCTTGGCGGGCGCACGACGTTCCGCTTCCGCCGGCGCTTCCTCCAGCGGCCGCAGGCAATCGGGCGTGTCGTTGGCGGGGCTGTTCACTAGTTTGCCCACGGCATAGTAGGTCAGGGCGTCGTTGGCGAGCGGCCGAAGCAGCGTTGCAAGCTGCTGGGCCGTCTGGGATCGCGGATCGAGCCAAGCGGCATAATTTTCCGGCTCGAGGATCACCGGCATTCGGTCGTGCAGGGGCCGCAGGCACTCGTTGGCCGAAGTGGTCAAGACGGTGCAACTGGCGATCGAAGGGCTCGCTTTGTTCCACTGATCCCATAGGCCGGCCAGCGCCAGCGGTGCGTCGTCCGGACGGTGGATGAAGTAGCCGCGCCGCGCCGGCCCCGCTGCCGACCACTCGTAGAAGCCGTCGGCCGCGATCAGGCAGCGGCGCTGGGCAAACGACTGGCGAAAGGCGGGTTTTTCGGCTGCCGTCTCACTCCGGGCGTTGATGGTGCGGTTGCCGATGCTGGCGTCTTGGGCCCAGTGGGGAATCAGGCCCCAGCGCAGCCGAGCCCAGTGCCGTCGGCCGTCCCCGTCCACGCACACTGCCAGCACTTCCTGGCTGGGCGCGATGTTGTATCGCGGCCGCAAGGGCTCATCGGCAAACAGCGGCAACTGAAAGTGTTCGGCAAGCTGGTGCGCCGGCGTCCGCAGCGTGAAGCGTCCACACATGCCCACATTGTACCCGCCAGGCAGTACCCTCGCCTCCGTTCGGGGGCGACCGCGACTCTTTGCAGCCGCCGCGGCGGATATTAGATTAGCGGCAACAAGGGGGGGACCGCGGCGCTATGTTCTACGTGATCGCCAGTTTGCTGTGGATGCTGTTCGGCCTGTTGACGTTTGTCTGCGGCTACAGGGCGTTTCACTGCGCGCCGGCCCATCGTCGCAAGCGCCTGGAGGAGCTGGGCAAGCCGCAGATGAGTCCCGCCTCTTGGTCGGCACTGGCCGGATTGTGCCTATTGGCGTCGGCGATTGCTGGGTGCGCGATGGTGTTGGGGCCAAATTTCGTGGAGAAGACGGGCATCCTGGGTCCGTCGTACGACGGCACGCTGTTCGAATCGCCCAACTCGCCGGGCGTAGGGCGGTAACTCCGCCGCCGTTCCATCGGTCGATCGCCATTTTCTTGTGAGCGTAGTTGTGGCGAAGTCGACCTACGACCGGCGGGCCGAACAGTTGGATGACGAGCGACAGGCGCATCTGCATCGCGGCGAGCGTATCGGTTGGGCCAGGGTCTGTTGCGCCCTGGCCGCAGTGGCGGCGTGTGTCGCCGGTTGGGACGGCCGGCTGCTGACCTGGCCGGCAAGTTTGGCGCTGGCGGCGGCGCTCGGCGGGGGATTTCTTGTCGGTGTCGCCTGGCACCGTCAGGTGCGGTCCGCCGCCAGACGGGCGGAAATCTTGGCGTCGTTGAATCGGCAGGGAGCTGCGCGAGTCGAGCGACGCTGGCGGCAGTTGCCATTGCCGGCGGCGCCAGAGCAGTTGGCGCTCGCCCCGCTGGCAATCGACTTGGACCTATTCGGCCGGGCATCGCTGTTTCAACTGCTTTGCACCGCACACACCCCCAGGGGCCGTTCGACCTTGGCCGGATGGTTGCTCGAACCGGCATCGCCAGAGACCGTTTTGGCGCGTCAGGTGGCGGTGCGCGAGCTTGCCGCGGCGCTCGATTGGCGGCAGGAGTTGGAATATCGAGGACTCAAGGACGGCGAGTCATTCGCCGAGCCGGCGTCTTTCCTGGCGTGGGCCGAAGGCCCGCGCTGGCTGGCGGGTCGCACCGCGCTGTCCTGGTACAGCGTGCTCGCGCCGGCGCTGCTGGCGCTGTTGGCGGCGCTGCAAGGCGCCGGATTGGCGGCTGGGCCGTGGTGGGCGATCATTGTCCTGACAAATCTGGCGGTCACGATGTTTATCGTTCGGCCGATCCACGCGATTTTCTCACGGATTTCGACGGGCGAGCGATCGTTTGCCCGGTACGCGTGGATGATCGAATGCGTGAACCGTGCGACGTTCAAGTCGCCGCAACTGCTGAGTTTGCAGGAACGCCTGCGGGCCGATCGGCGCGACGCCGCCGCTCGACTCAACGCATTGCAGCGCGACGTCACACTGGCCGATTTGCGGTCGCAGATGATTTACGGACCCATTCAAGCCCTGACGCTCTGGGACGTACACGTGTTGCGGCGGTTGGAACGTTGGCAATACACGGCCGGTGGTCATGTGCGCGACTGGCTGGCCGCCTTGGCGGAGATGGAGGCGCTCGCTTCGCTGGCGGCCCTGGCTCACGCGGAGCCCACTTGGGTCGCTCCGGCCTTCCACGATTCCCCGCGACTCTCGGCGATTCAACTAGGACATCCCCTGTTGCCCGGGCAAGCGCGCGTGGCGAACGACGTCGAACTGGGCCCGCCCGGCACGTTCCTCTTGGTGACGGGCTCGAACATGTCGGGGAAGAGCACGCTCTTGCGGAGCATAGGCGTCAACGTGATGCTGGCGCAGGCGGGCGGACCGGTGTGCGCCGCCGGGCTGACGCTGCCGTCGCTGCGAATGGGGACCAGCATGCGCGTGCAGGACTCGCTGGAAGAGGCGACGTCGTATTTTCTTGCCGAACTGAAGCGACTCAAACAGATTGTCGACGCCGCTTCGGCCGAGGGAGCGACGTTTTTGTATTTGCTCGATGAAATATTGCACGGCACGAATTCCCGCGAGCGGCGGATTGCCGTGCAGGCCGTATTGAGCAGGCTGCTCGCCCAGCGCGCCATTGGCGCCGTTTCCACGCACGACCTCGACCTGGCCGACGCACCCACCTTGAAGGCCGCGGCCACGGCAGTCCACTTCCGCGAAGTGATATTGCCGACGCCGCAAGGACGCAGCATGTCGTTTGACTACCGGATGCATCCCGGTTTGGCCACGACCACCAATGCGCTTGTGCTGTTGGAGTCGATGGGGCTGGCGCCGACGACGGAGCGCTAGCCCCCAGCGGCCGACGGCTGCGGTTTCAGGGAGAGCGACGTTTTTGGTATGCTAACGCGTTGTCGGCAAGGCCAAGGCTAAGGCGTTTGGCTTGTACGCTACGAACCTCGAAGGGAGATTTCTGGTGACAATTTCAGCATCGCGCCCGGCCATCACGTCCAGGCACTCCATGGCCCATCGCCGCCTGGCCTTTGCCGCATTGCTGCTGGCATGCTGGTTGGCCCCTACCGCGACGCCCGCCGCCGAGGAGCCGCCGCTGTTCGACTTTCGCCAGGAAACGCTCCCCAACGGGCTGCGGGTGATTACGCTCGAAGCCTTTGCGTGTCCGGTGGTTACCGTGCACCGGTGGTATCACGTTGGCTCGAAAGACGAGCAGCCGGAGCGCCAGGGCTTTGCTCATAT
>CAYWTU010000247.1:0-6388 GCA_964461275.1 uncultured Pirellulales bacterium
TCAGCGTTAGACCGTGGTCCAGCAGGTCGGCGGTGAGTTCGTCGCTGATCTGGTCGAGCGTGGCGCGAATCGCCTCGACGATTTGTTCCAAGGGCTCGGCCAGCGCCTGATGCACCTCATGGCGACCGATCGTCGCGCGGCGCGGCAACCCGCTGGCCGTATCGATGCCGCCGACTTCTTCATCGCCGGCCGTCTCGTCGCCGCAGCCGACTTGAATCCGCAGCCGCTCGGCAGTGGCCGGGCTGATTTTCAATGCGCCGCGCCGGCGTAGGTGCGTCGCCAAGGCCTCGTCCATGCGGTCGCCGCCGACGCGCACCGCATGTGTCGCGACCATTTCGCCCAAGCTAAACACCGCCAATTCGGTGGTCCCGCTGCCGATGTCGCAGACCATGCTGGCCACGGGTTCGCCCATGGGAAGTCCGGCGCCGATGGCCGCCGCCCGCGCCTGTGGCACGAGAAATACTTCACCCGCGCCGGCTCGCTGCGCGCTATAGACCAGCGCCCGGCGTTCGACTTGCGTCAGGGCCGAGGGGGCGGTGAGCACGATTCGCGGTCGAAATTTCAGGCCGCGGCCTTGCGCCTTGCGAAGAAAGCAGTGCAACATCGCCTGGCATAATTCCAGGTCGGCAATGACGCCGTGCGCCAGCGGCCGGACGACGGCGATCTCCTGCGAGGTGCGGCCCAAAAGCTGCTGCGCCAGATGTCCGGCGGCCAGGCCGTCGGCCAACACGCGGCGACCGCCCGCCTCGACCGCCACCACCGAGGGCTCGTCGAGCACGATCCCGCGGCCGGGCGCGCAAATCTGCGTTTGCGCCGTGCCCAAATCGACGGCCAAGTCGGATTTCAGTCGCGACCAGAGATGAGCGAGCATCCGTGCCCGTGGGAAAGATTTTCGTCCATGGCAGCCAGCCCGCGAGGTCTTCCTGACCGGCGGCGCTCGCTGGCGACTACGTTAATGCGCTGGTGCGAATCGTCGGCGCGCGCCAGGCGGTGCGAGCTTGTCCCGCCTTGACGTCCCAGCCGTAAGACTGCAATTCCAGCACCAACAAAATAATGCCGAACAACAGCGCCACAAAGGCGATGATCAGCATCACCGTGTAGATGTCGGCCTTGGCCTTGGTGGCGTAGGCCGTCGTCTTTACAGGGCTAGTTGAGTCGGGTGGCGACACGGTCTTCTTTCTGAATGTTGCCTTGGCGATACTGTGGCACAACCTTGGCGACTGCCTTGTCCGGTGCTGCGTTGATGACCTCAATCCGACCTAGGTACTTGTTGGCCCGGTAGACCTCCAAGGTGTGGCCTTTGCGGAGTCCGTCGTCGGAGCCCAACGAGATTTCGATGAATCCTTCGTCATTGATCGCCAGCACGATGCCGTCCATCTTGGGCGGAATGCCGTCGACCGGTTCAAATTCGTTCAGGCTGTGACGGTCGAGCACCAGCTTCTGCCGGCCCACCTGCTCCAGCAACTCCAGGTTCTTGGCCTTGAGCCGTTCTTCCTCGCCCTGCGACTGGAACAGCTTGTCCGTCAATTCAACCACCTGCTTGAAGTTGTCTTCCTTTTCCTTTTGCACGTCCCGGACGCTCTGCCTGAGCACATCAATCTCGCCGCGGAGCTTGGCCAGCGTTTGCTGCGTGGCTTCCATGGCGGCGGCGGCGGTCTGCGACTTCTGCACGTAGTCGGCGATTTCCTTCACCGTGCGGTCGCGCTCCTCGCGAAGCGATTCCTTTTCGGTTTCCAGGGCGGCAACCTGAGCGTTGTGCAAGTCCTTTTCGGCGGCCACGCTCTTGGTGAGCGCGTCGAACTTGCCTTGCAACTCGACCCCTTTGGCCTGCTCGCGCTGCAGTTGGACCTTGAGCCCGGTCTGCGGGTTGTTGATCACGTCGCGCCAGTTGGTGTGCGTCGAATAAACCATGGTGGCCATGGTCATGAACACCAGGCTCATGACCATGATGGCGACTACGAAAATTCGTCCGAGAAATGTCATCGATGCAGATCCCGATTAATTGCCCAAGTCAGCGCCACACCCCTTGCGCCTTGCCGTCTCGCTAAAACCAACCGACGGCGAACCCGACCGGAGGTCGGCGACAAGGCACAACTGTTTATGTAGACAAGAGATAGGACGACAATCCTACCCCACTAAGTATAGATACGCCCAGGGACGAGTGTCAATCAGAAGGCGGTGAACTTGCGCAAGCCGGGAAAAATGCGCCGATTATGGTGGCGATTTTGACGGCCTTGCCGGGCGGCTCGATGTCGTGCCGTCGTTTCCGGCCTGTACCTGCGCCGAACATGGCGGCGTAACAACTTTTGTTGCCTTACGTTACGCCGCTACCGCGGCGCCACAGGCCCGCCCCCGCCAGCGCCAGACAGACCGCCGCACAGGCCTGGCCAAAAGCGTCCCCCAGGCCGCTGGCCGCGCGATGTTCCAAGCTTGGCCGTGCCAGGACAGTTTCCGCCGTCATGCGACCACCCCGGGCCTGGATCCGCCCGTCGCTGTCGACCCAGGCCGAGATGCCGCAATTGGCCGCCACCAGCACCGAACGCCGCATCTCAACCGCCCGGAACACGGCCGAGATCAGGTGCAGCTCGAGTTCCCACGAGCCGCCGTAGTAGCCGTTGTTGGTCAGGTTCACGATCCATTGCACCGTCTCCGCGCCGGGCCGTTCGAGTGTCGCCACCTGGCGGCGGAGCAAATGCGGCACGAACAACTCGTAGCAAATGTTGACCGACGCGTGGGCCTGCCCCATGGCGAACGGTTCCAGCCGCGTGCCAGGCGTGAGCCCGGTGGGCAGCGGTGTGATCTTGTACAACCACGGCAGCCAAGAGCCCAACGGGATGTACTCGCCGAACATCACTGGATGCATCTTGTCGTACCGCGCGCGGAGCCGGCCCTGTCGGTCGACGAGCAAAGCCGAGTTGAACACGTTCATGCGGCCGGGTCCGAATTCAAGCACGTCGGTGCCGACGATCCAATCGCGGTCGATTTGCCGGGCGACCGTGGCGATGGTCCGCTCGACGCGCTCGGCGGCGAGGCGCAGATCGTCGATGTTCCAGTCGGCGTCGGTCGGAGGCGCCACGTCAGTGGTCCAGGTGAGCAAACTGTCGCGGAACATGGTCTCGGGCCAGATTACCAGTTCGATCTCCGGATGTTCGCGGACAGCAATCAGCGACAGGTCTAAATACTGACGCAGGATTTCTTCTTTCTTGGCGGGGTCGTGCTTGACTTCGGTCTTGATCGGCGCCTGGACCAGCGCGATCACCGGCCCCGGCGGGGCTTGATGATGCGTCAACGCGCGCGTGCCGTAACCGATGGCCGCCGCTAGCAAACTACCGGCGACCGCCAGCGGCCAGGGCGTGAATCGTCGTCGCCCATTGCTCGGCATGCATTGCGCTAGACAAGCGCCGACGGCCACAACGAGCGCGCCCAAGAGCGGCGCGCCGCCTAGGTCGGCAACCTGCACAACTTCCAGCCAGCGATACTGCGTGTGGGCCAGACTGGCGAGCGTGAAACCCGTCAAGAAATGCGCCCGAATCAGCTCCAGGCCGGCCCAAACCACCGGGGCTGCCACGATCACCGGCGCCCGCCAGCGATGCACTGCGACGCGACAAAGCGCGATCAGCACCGGCAGGTACAGGGCCAGGTAGGCCGCTAGAAAAACTCCGCCCACCGCCGCGGCCAGATGCGCGTGGCGGAGCCATTGGAGCATCGTCACCCAGAACAACAATCCCGCCAGCCACATGGCGCGATACGGACGACGGCCGGGCAACTGCTCGGCGGCGATCAATCGTGTCCACGGCGCGGCGGCCAACCAGGCCAGCGGAAACCACTCCAGCGGCGGAAGCGCCAGCCACCACAGCGCCGCTCCCAACGCCGCGGGCCCAAAGGCCGACTCGCCTGCCACGCGGAGCAGCCAAGATCGCTCGGCGGCGACTCTCGTGGATTGGCGCTTTGCCGGTCTGGAACTCACGGGCGCCTCCGTGCGCACGATTGCGGGTCAGCGGTTTGGCGACAACAGTGGCGCTGACGGGCGTCAGGTTTGCGACATTTTTCTTAATTGCAACTCCGGCTGAGTTGGTGCGACAAGCCAAACTGGGGCACGCGCACCACTCAGTGCTGCAAGACTACCCAGCGCCTGCACAATCCGCAACGCAAGCGTGCAACGGGGGAGGCCTGGTGGGACCGCCACCGTTTCCAGTCGCTGGCCTGGGAACATCCCGCACTGGCCGAGCCCAGATTGCCGCGAGAACCAGCCACAGTTACCATGGCCCAGGGGGGCCGGTTGCCGCGCGATCTGTCGGCACGGTTCGGGCCAGCCTTGTGGCCGCGAGGCCGCTGCTCACCCTTGCAACACACCTCCGGAGACGCGGTGATGCGGCGCCTGGCAGCCATCGTCGGTCGAACGTTCGTGGGGTTGGCAGCGCTCTGTCTGACCGCGGCAAACCCGCTGCGCGCCGCGGATGAGCCAGCCCCAGAGTTCCCCGCGGCGGCCATTGAGTTCTTCGAGAACTCGGTCCGGCCGATCCTGGTCGCCAGGTGCCACGAGTGTCACGGCGAGGGAGAATCGCCGGAAGCGGGGCTGCGGCTGATGAGTCGTCAGGCCGTGCTGCGCGGCGGTGAAACCGGTCCGGCCGCGGTGTCCGGGGAGCCCAATCGCAGCTTGCTCGTCGAAGCGGTTCGGTATCTGGACGCGCTCCAGATGCCTCCCGCGGAGAAACTCAGCGACGGTGAAATCGCGGCACTGACCAAGTGGGTTGGATTGGGGCTGCCGTGGCCCACCGAAGGACGCGCGGAGCCTGTTCCAGCCAAACCCCAGACCGACGGCTTTGAGATCACGCCCGAGCAGCGGCAGCACTGGGCCTTCCAAGCGGTTGGCAATCCCCCTCCGCCCGCCGTCCGCCAGACGAGCTGGCCAAGCAATGCCGTCGATCGATTCGTGCTGAGCGCGCTGGAGTCGCGCGGCCTGGCCCCGGCGGACAGGGCCCAACGGCGGACGTTGATCCGCCGGCTGTACTTCGATCTGACCGGGCTTCCACCGGCGCCTGAGGATGCCGAGGCGTTCGTTGCCGACGAAGCTCCAGAGGCCTATGCGAAGCTGGTCGATCGGCTGTTGGCCTCGCCGGCGCACGGCGAGCGTTGGGGCCGACACTGGCTGGACGTGGTCCGCTACGCCGACAGCAAAGACGTTCGCGACATCGGCCAACCCTACGACATCGTCGAATCGTATCGCTATCGCGATTGGGTGGTGCGAGCGCTGAACCAAGATCTTCCATTCGATGATTTCCTGACGCATCAGGTTGCGGGCGATTTGCTTCCCCCCACGGAACCCGGCGGCGTGAACGCCGATGGCGTCATCGCCAGCAGTATGCTCACCATCGGCTGTTGGGGGCCAGGCGATGCCGACACGCAAAAGATGCACACCGACATGGTAGACGACCAAATCAACGTCGTTAGTCGCGCGTTCATGGCGCTGACCGTGGGTTGCGCCCGCTATCTAGATCACAAATTCGATCCGATCAACACGGACGACTATTACGGTCTGGCCGGCATCTTCTTTAGCACGCAGATCGCGATTCCGCAGATTTCAGCCCCCTACAACAAAGTGCCGTTGGCCACTGCCGCCCAAATCGAAGCGGTCAGCGCCCATGCGGCTCGAGTGGCCGAACTGGAGAAAAACGTCAAAGATTATTCCGACGCGCAGTTCGCGGCCTTGCCCCAGACGTTTCTGCCCCAAACCGTCCGCTACCTGTTGGCGGCGCACGACTACCAGCAGCGCGGACCCGAACAATCGCGACAGACGCCGGCCGAGTTTGCCGCCGCCTTGAACTTGCGCGGCGACTTCCTGGGCCAATGGATCGAATACCTCACTCCGGCAGCGAGCAGTGAAAAACTGATGCAGACGGAGGTCCGCGACATTGCCGGCGCCGTTGGAACGGTGGGCTATCGCGGCGAGGCCAACGAACCAATCGTGGTGGCGAACCCCACGGATAAACCAGTGAGTATTCCCGGCACGATCGCGCCAGGCGCCGTGGCGGTCCACCCCGGTCCACGTTCGGGCGTGGCGGTCGCCTGGAAAAGTCCGCTCGATGCCGGCGTACAAATCACTGGTCACGTGATTGATGTCCACGCGGCCTGCGGCGACGGCGTCGATTATCGCCTGGAACACCATCGCGCCGGGCACGTTTCGCGGCTGGCGGAAGGCATAGTTCCTAATGGCGGCCGGCAGGAGATCGCACTGAAGTCGGAAGATTCCCCGGCCACCGTCGATGTTCAAACCGGCGACCAGATTCGCCTGGTCGTGTTGCCGCACGGCGAATACACCTGCGACATGACCCAGGTGGAATTAAAGATCAGCACGGTCGTCGCCGATGGCGTCCAACCACGGCACTGG
>CAYWTU010000248.1:0-6370 GCA_964461275.1 uncultured Pirellulales bacterium
GATGACGCTCTTCGAAGTGGTCGGGCCACTCGTCGTTCATCTCGGCCAAGCGGCTAAAGTCGTCTTCGTTGTTCTGCGATTCGTTGACGACCAACTCGCGTTCCTGCTCGGTCGGCAGGTCGGGGTTCTCATGCGCCGGCGCTTCTTCGACCTCATCGACGGCCTGATCCTGAACTTCCTCGGCCGTGCTCAACATCTCGTTCTCGGCCCGCTCCTGCTCGATGCGTTCCTGAAGCGCCAGAATCGGCAGTTGCAGGATTTCCATCGACTGGATCATGCGCGGCGCAATCAACTGCTTTTGCACCATCCGCAGTTCTTGGCCGAAAGAAAGTCTCATGGCGTTCCGCCGTCGGGCTATCGAGAGATGTTTCGTAATGGTGGGCCAGGCAGCCATGCCCACGCCACGTAAGGCCATTCTAGCAGAGGTTGTCCCCTAACAGGACGGTCAGAACTTCTGCCGGCCCGAAAGTGCGTCGGCCAGCATTTCCTTGCTAGCAAATTCTAGCACACTGCCGCTGGTGATCCCCCGCGCCAGACGGGTTATTGGGACCGGAAAGTCGGCCAAGAGGCTGGAGATGTGCAGGGTCGTTCCATCCCCTTCGAGGGTCGGATTGGTGGCCATGATAAGCTCGCGAAACTGCCCGCCGCGCACGCGCTCGACCAGCGCGTCGATGGTCAGATTCTCCGGCCCGATGCCCTCGAGCGGCGAAATCCGGCCCAACAACACGTGGTACAGCCCGCGATAGTTGCCCGTCTGTTCCAAGGCAATCAGATCGCGAATTTGCTCAACCACGCACAACAGGCCGCGGTCGCGGCGCTCGTCGCGACAGATCGAGCACAGTTCGTCCTCGGCCAGATTATAGCACGCGGTGCAGTAATGGACGTTCTCCTTCACATTTCGCAAGGCCTCGGCCAGCGCCAGTGCCTCCTGCTCGGACACGCGCAAGATGTGGTAGGTCAACCGCTCGGCCGACTTCTTGCCAATGCCAGGCAATTTAGCGAATTCTTCGATGAGCCTAGTGACGGCGTCGCTAATCATCCCGTTGCAATTCCATCGTCCGTTGTGGCCGTGGCGAGCCGCCGCTTAGCGGTTTGCCGCAAAGCCGCCATCCGTGTCCGTCGCTACTCGCCTTGTGGTCCCGTGAGCTTGGAGAGCGCCTCTTCCAGCCCCGGCAATTGCATGCCGCCGGTGACCTTCTGCATCGCCTGGGCGTGAAGCTCACGGGCTTTTTCCAGCGCCTGGTTGGCGGCGGCCGCCACCAAGTCTTCGATCAACTCCTTGTCTTGCTGCGCCCACAGCGCTGGATCGATCCGGCAGGCGAGCACCTCCATGGCCCCGTTGACTTCAACCTCCACCATACCGCCGCCGGCCTGACCAATGGTTTTGTGAGCTTTCAGTTCCTGACCGACCGACTGGATGCGGTCACCGATCTCCTGAGCCTGTTTGACCAAACTCGCCAGATTGCCAATGCCCTTGAGCATATCGGAACATCCCCTTGAGAAAATGGTGCGTCGCGGCTGGTTCGTTGCTTGCGCAGCTATTCGACGTCGCGCGCCGGCGGATCGGTGCGGCGGGCTTCATCGAGCCAGGCCGGATTGGCGTCAAACAGTTCCGCGGCCTGGCGAACCAGGGGGTGGTCGCGGCGCTGCGCCGCCGTGCGGCGCGGCGGCTCCGTGGCACGGCGGGCGGCTGGCTCGGCCGCCCCTTCGACCAGTTCAAATTCCAGCCGCACCGTCTGACCGGCCGCCGCCGTCAACGCCTGCTCCAGCTTAGCAAGCTGCGGCGGCTTTTCGCAAAACGATTTGGAAGTGCTGTCGTTGGCGGTGAATTGTGCGACCAGTTGCCGCGGGCCGCGTAGCCGCACCGCTTGGCACGCAGCGGCGCTCGATTGCAAGAGTCCGCTGACCTGGGCAACCGCTTGACGCCAGCATTGCGAGGCCTGCTCGGGCGTGAGCAACGCGGCGTCTTCGCTTGGCGCCACAGTGGCCATCGTCGCTGCCGCCATCGTCGCCGGGGCGGCGTCCGTCGGGCCGGCGCCACTAGCGTTCAGCGGACCGTTTTTTTTTGAATCGTCGGTAATCGCCGGCGTGGCGGTCGGGCGGGCAGGCGGCATAGCCGGTCGGTTGGCCAGCGGCGTTCGAGCGGCCGGCGCAGCGGCGCCGCCTCGCAATTCCTCCACCAGCGCCCTCAGATCCTCGAGGTCGGCAAGGCTGCAAATTCGCACCAGCGCCATTTCTGCCACGATGCGGCCCTGCGTGGTGAACCGCAGCCGGCCCAGGGCCTGGTCCAAAATCTGCGTGATTGCCAGCGCCTGTCCGACGCGCCACTGCTTGGCCGCGGCAAACACCGCGTCCTCGCCCTCCGGTGTGGTGAACAGCAGCGATTCCGATTCTCCGCCGACGCTGGCGACCATCACGTCGCGCAGCGTTCCCAAGAGCTGCTCCAACAGCCGCCCCACGTCGACGCCGGCCGTCAGGGCCGCATCGAACTCGGCCAAGGCGCCGGCGGCATTGGCTTCGACCAGGTGTTGTAAGAGGCCCTGAATCCGCCGATCGTCGGCCGTTCCCAACAATGTGTGGACATCGGCCAGCGTAATGTTGGCGCCGCCGAACGCCAACAGTTGTTCGAGCAGCGACTGGCTATCGCGCATCGAGCCGGCCGCGCGGCGGGCCAGCAGGTCGATCGCCGCCGGCTCGACCGCCACTCCCTCGGCCGCGGCAATTTGGGTCAACCGCTGGGCGATGCTGCTCGACTGAATGCCGGCGAAGTCGAACCGCTGACAGCGCGACAGGATGGTGATGGGAATCTTTTCTGGTTCCGTCGTGCAAAACACGAACTTGACGTGTTCGGGCGGCTCCTCGAGCGTCTTGAGCAAGGCGTTGAACGCCTCGCGCGTGAGCATGTGGACTTCGTCGATGATGTAGATCTTGAACCGCGACCGGCTCGGCCGCACACTCACGGTCTGGCGCAACTGGCGAATCTCATCGATCCCGCGGTTGCTGGCGCCGTCGATTTCCAACACGTCAACGTCGTCGCCGCCAGCGATGCTCAGGCAGATGTCGCAACGATTACACGGGGCGGGTGAGGCGCCCTGTTGGCAGTTCAAGGCCTTGGCCAAGATGCGCGCGGCGGAGGTCTTGCCGACGCCCCGGGCGCCCGTGAACAGATAGGCGTGTCCTACGCGGTTGCTGGTGATGGCGTTGGACAGCGCCCGGCCGACGTGTTCTTGGCCCACCAGCTCGTCAAACGCCTGGGGGCGGTAGCGGCGCGCCACCACCATGTATTCCCCGCGGCGCCGCGGCAAGGCGGGCTCGGGCGAGTCGGGCAGCAGGGAATCAGTCATGCAAGTTTCCCGACGCGCCGAACTAGGAGGATGGGCCGACTACTCTAAAGTGCATCTTGCCCCGAGGATGCCGAGGAGAGACCCAACGCACAAGAGACCGACTGCTTATGGCTGCTGACTTTCGTCCCTGACCAGGTTCACAGAGTCCCCTCGCGCGGGTCTCTCCTGGGAGCCCCCACGGGCCGGCCTGCGCGGCGGCCGAAGACCTTCGTTGTACGTTCACAAGCGGAGGAGGTCAAAGGGGGCGGCGATTTGTCGAGTGAATCAAGTTTCTCCGCCCCTTTGGAGCTAGCACGGTTACTCTGGCAAAGTAGAGCAAGGGCGTAAGCCCTGTGGCTAAACAGCCAGACCGTCAAACCACCGGACGGCTCGCGCCGTGCCGCTACAATGTCGATTCCCTCGTGCTAACTTCAAACGAGCGATCGAGTGTTTCGTAGACTGCGCGGCAATCTCTCTTCCTGAGAACCCACTTCGTGAACTCGCCGACGGTTGCCGATGCCCCCCCGACGAAGCTCGCCAGATACGCTGTGCGCCGTACTGGCTGTTGCAATGCCGATGGCGATAATGGCCGTTTATCGTTGGCGCCTTGATGCCCTGGCGGCGGTGACGGTCTACCCGCCGTGGGTCTGGCTGTTGCCGGGCGTTGTGCTCTGGCTGGCCGCATGGCGATTGAAGCGGCGCTATCCGCTTGTCGGCGCCGCGGCGTGGCTGCTGTTCTTGGCAACCACTGTCGACTCGCCAACACAGCTCATGCGCGGAATAACTCGTTTTGATCCCGAAAACAACCCGCCGTCGCAATGGCTCGAGCGTCGTTGCCGCACGATCACGCTCAACTGCGGCGGCATCGGTTTGGACGCCGACGAGTTGTCGCCACTGCGGCCCGACCTGGTGTTGCTGCAAGAGCCGCCGGGGCGCGAGCAATTGGCGCGGCTCACCGCCGACCTGTTCGGGGGCCAAGGCGAGTTCACGTCGAGCAGCGACACGGCGATTCTGGCCCGTGGCACGGTCACACCGCTCGACCTCAATGTGCCGCACGGCCACTTCTTCACGGCGGCTGAAGTGACTCTGTGGAACAGTTGCACGTTGATCGCGGTCAGCTTGCGACTGGAACCGTATCCCGTGCGGTTCGATTTTTGGCGCGGCGACTATTGGCGGGCTTACACGACCGTGCGCAAGAAACAGCGCGGTCAAACCATCGCCTTGATGACGGCGGTCTCGATTGCGGCGGGCGACCGGCCGCTGATCGTGGCCGGCGACTTCAATGCGCCGCCGGGCGATCCAATATTCTTGCCGCTCGCGTTGCGGCTGCGAGACGCCTACCCGCGCGTCAGCCTGGGGTATGGCGGGACGATGACCAACGACTATCCGCTATTGCGGATCGACTGCATCTGGGCCTCGCCCGACCTGACGCCGCAGACCGCCTGGGTTCGCGCCAGCAGGCGCTCCGACCATCGCCGCCTGGCCTGCGATCTGCTGCTGTACCCGCCGGAATAGAAAAAATTGCGGCGGAGGCACAAGCCTACCCGGCTTCTCCCGTTTGACGCCGGTTTGCCGCCGAATTCCGGCCGCCCCTGGCCGGCAACCGATACCTTTCCGAGGGGTCGCAGTGCCCGAACTCTGCGCTGCCGGCGCGGTCGTGGCCTGAAACACCGTCACCGCTATGCGTCGACCGTGCGACGCTTAAGTCGCTTGGTTAGCTTCCACTCTTCCACCGCGCAGTAGACGCACGGCACGATGAATATCGTCAGGGCGGACATCACCATGCCGCCCATCGAAGGGATGGCCATCGGCCTCATCACGTCCGAGCCGCGGCCGTCGACCAAGAATACCGGCAGCAGGCCAATGACCGTGGTGGCTGTGGTGATCAGGCTGGGGCGAATCCGCTTCGAGCCGGCTTCCACCACCAATTCGCGAACTTCCTCTGTCGACCGGGGTTCCTGCTTGTCAAACAACTGCGTCAGGTAGGTAGCGACCAGAACGCTGTCATCTTCGGCCACGCCAAACAGGGCGATGAAGCCCACCCACACCGCCACACTGATGTTGTAGCCCCACAGGGCCAGCATGATGAACCCGCCGCAGGCGGAAACCACCACGTCCAGGAACACCACCAGCGCCAGCCACCAGCGGTTGAATCCCAAATAGAGGAGTACGAACTGGGCCGACAGGCAGAGCGGCACCAGAATTTTGAGCCGCCCCATTGCCCGTACCTGATTCTCGAACTGGCCGGCCCATTTGTAATAGTAGCCCGGCGGGAATTTCAGTTCGCCGCTGGCGATGCGGCTTTGGATCAGGGCCTCGGCGTCTTCGACCACGCTGACCTCGTCGCGGTCGCGCGTATTCAGCGTCACGTAGCCGACCAAGAGCGCGTTCTCGCTCTTGATCTCCTGGGGCCCCACGGTGTAAGCGATTTCCGCGACCTGCGTGATCGGGATGTGTGCCCCATTGGCCGCCGGAATCAGCACCTGCTCGAGGTCTTCCAAGTTGTCCCGCAGTTCCCGCGGATAGCGGACGCGGATGGGGTACCGTTCCCGCCCCTCGACCGATGTGCTCAGGTTCTCGCCGCCGATGGCGATTTCGATGGCGTCTTGCACCTCGCGGATGTTCACGCCGAAGCGGGCGATCTTCTCGCGGTCGATGCGAAACTCGATATAAGGCTTGCCGGTGATGCGGTCGGCCACCACGTCGGTCGCCCCGGGAACCTCACGCAGCAATGGCTCGAGTTGCAAGCAGAGGCGTTCGATCTCACCTAGGTCCGAGCCGAAAATCTTGATCCCCATCATGGCCCGGAACCCGCTCTGCAGCATCACGATGCGGGTCTGAATCGGCTGCAACCACGTCGGCAGGACGCCAGGAATCTCGGTCTTCTGCTGTAGCTCTGCGAGAACTTCCTGCTTCGTGATCGATCGCGTCTCCGGCAATAACCAGGCCAGCGGCGGCTTGAGCCAACCGGGCCGGGAGGAGAAAAACCGCGTGACAGGCAACTGCCGCCACGTGTCCTGGGGTTTGAGCATGATGACCGTTTCGAT
>CAYWTU010000249.1:0-6369 GCA_964461275.1 uncultured Pirellulales bacterium
ATGAATGCCGGACTCATGCTGAAACTCCGCAGCCCCATCCCCAACAGCAAAACGATCGCCCGCGGGGCTCCTGCCATTTCTCCGCACAACGTCACCGGCTTGCGTTTGGCGTTGCAAACGTGAACCACCTGCGTCAGCACCCGCAGCACCGGCGGGCTGAGCGGCTGGCAGAGATGGCTGACCTTGGGATTGTCGCGGTCGGCGGCCATCAAGTATTGCACCAAGTCGTTCGATCCGATCGACACAAAGTCGGCGATGTCGAGCAGTGTTTCCAACGACACCGCGGCGGCCGGTACCTCGAGCATCAATCCCACCGGGACATCGCCAAACGGCTTGCCTTCCTGTTTGAGTTGCCGCTTGGCCCGATGCACCATGCCGCGCACGCGTCGCATTTCTTCCAGCGTGGTGATCATCGGAAACATCAGCCGCACGCTGTTCTGGCCGTGTCCCCCGGCCGCCGCCGCCCGTAGCACCGCCCGTATCTGCGCCATGAAGAAATCGGGATGCTCAAACGACAGCCGAATACTCCGCCAGCCCATGAACGGGTTGGCCTCGCGGCTGTGTCCCAAATACGGAATCGTCTTATCGCCCCCCAAATCCAAGGTGCGGATCGTAACGCTGTGGCCTGGACTGGCGTTGATAATCTTGCGGTACGCGGCCAGTTGTTCGTCTTCGTCGGGCACGTCGGGATGGGTCAAGAACAGGTACTCGGTGCGATACAACCCGACGCCCGTCGCCCCCATCGCCACGGCCGCTCGCGCGTCGGCCAAATGATTGATGTTGGCCAACAGTTCGATTCGTTCGCCGTCGGCCGTGACCGCCGGCTGGTCGCGGTTCTCGGCCAAGGCGTCGCGCAAGTCGAAGAACTCGCGCTGCAACTTGCGATAAGCCTTTTCGACCTCGGCGTCGGGGTCCACGATGACGTGCCCCTCGCGGCCGTCGACCACGATCAAATCGCCGTTCTTCACCTGCCGCAATACGCCCCGGACGCCCGAAACGGCCGGGATGCCGCGGCTGCGGGCCAGAATCGCCGCGTGACTGGTGCGCGAGCCGCGCTGCGTAACGATGCCCAACACCTCGCGCTCCCCCAGCGTCACCACCTGCGAAGGCAACAATTCGTCGGCCACCAGCACCAGCGGTTCGCCCACATGATCGGGCGCTTCGTGCAACATTTCCGACATATGCCCGCTCAGCCGGATGATGACGTCGCGCAAATCGGCCACGCGCTCGCGGATGTATTCGTCCGTGGTCCGCTCGAACAGCGTCGAGTACTCTTGCAGCACGCGCTCAAGCGCGGCCGGGGCGGTGAGGTGGTCGCGAACGATAAAATCGTGCACCTTACCGGTCAGCGCCGTGTCGTGCAGAATCGTTTCGTGCGCCCGGAAGATCGCCGCTTCCTCTTCGCCGACCTGTTTGGAGACCTTGGCGTACAGCGCTCGCAGGTCGGCGGCCGTTTTCTCGCTGGCTCGATCGTAGCGAGCTAGCTCCGCGCGGCCCTCCTCTTCGCTGGCCACTTGGGCCTTGGCGCCCACGAACACCTCGTGGACGCAGTATGCGCGACCGACCGCAACGCCCGGGGAAACCGCCACTCCTTTCCGCATGAGCGGCAATGTAACAGGCCCCTAGGGGCCGCTCAACCAACGGGCCAAGCCGCCGCGCGTTCTCTCCGCTTCGCCGCGACTTCGCGTGAGATACTTGGCCCTCGGCAATGCGGCCAAACTCTAGCGACTTCGGCTACAGACGTAGCGGTGGCGTCGCGAGCAAGGCGAGCGAGGGACGTAAGTCCCTTGTTTCGTGGCAGCGGCAATTGGCGGCGCCAGAAACAGTGAGCTGACGCCCACCGCTCGCCAAAGCGGAATTGACGCAACGTCGGGTGGCATGGCCGCGTTTACGTGGCCATGTGCCGCGAAACGAAATTCACCACCTCCAGTAGCCGTCTTAGCCCCCGATGCCACATCGGGGGGCACCGATCACCAACGATCCAATGCAGAAAACGAACCACAAAGGCACGAAGACACGAAGAGGAGGATGGTTTCTCGCGACTTTGTGCCTTTGTCGTGCGTGTTTCTGAATTGGCAGCGCCAACCGTTGTGCCCACGGGCGTTCCGCCCATGGCTAAGAGGGCATCATCCAATGGAATGTCCGCCGCGGCATCCATTCTTTTCCAAGAATTTCGCCGAAATCTGCTTGCCACCCCCCTCTTTCGAGTCGTTATGGTAAGCGGCGGTTCTGAGGGACGACTGCGGCTTGACCCAGCGAACTACACGGCCACGCCCCGGCGGCCTTCGCAAGAAACCTACTGCGAAGAGCTTCTGGGGGGGGATCGCGCCATGGCACGCTCGCTTGCCGACTGGGGCCGCAGGTTCTTTTCTCGCGAGCGGAGCACCTCGGCTCCTTCCAGGCGTTCCCGTCGCAAGTCGCATCGCGCAGGCAACCCGCTCGCCCCCCAATACGTCTACCGCGCCTCGCTCGAGCCGCTGGAAGAGCGGCAACTGCTGGCGGTCGATGCCGAGTTCGTGTTCGACATCGACACGAACCCCTCGCCGGTTGCGCCGCTCAAGACGTCGCCGCCGGTTCAAGTCGGCTCGTGGCTCTATTTTGCCGGCAGCTATCCCACCTCGGGCAACGAATTGTGACGCGTCAACGTGGCGTCGTCCTCCGCTGAGTTGGTCCACGATATCCGAGCCGGCACGGCCAACGGATTTCAAGAGCCGCCGTTCTCGGGCTGTCGCCCCTGCTACACCAACCTTGTACCGGCCACCCATCGGCCCCATCGGACCTGTTGCACGCGCCCTGGCCAGGGCGAATAATTGCTGATGACGCGGGGCACGGCCCGGAACCGACTTTCGGCCGCCACGCCGCCGCCCCTGTCTCCATCAGAAAGCGATGGCTTGCCATGTCTCGCTGCTATCCTCGTGTGGAGCGCGCCCGCAGGCGCGGTTGGGCTTGTGGCGTGTGGTTAATCTTTTGCGCAATCACGACCGGCGATGCGTCGGCGCAGCTCCTGCAAGACGATCGAAATCCCGGCAACCAAAATGAAGTCTCGCAACCACAGCCGGGCCAGCGCCAGGCCGACGTTCATAACCCGTTCTCGCAGCGCTACAACCCAATGACGCCGGGGAATTACGATCGCCGCAACAATCCTAGCGGCGCGGTTCCCATACCCGGCAATGTCGGCGGCGGTTTTGTCGTACCTTACAACCCTTACGGCTACGGCCAGAATCCGTACGGCTACCCATACTATGGCGGCGCGACCAATGTTCCCTATGGATACTACGGAAACACGTACTACGGGAATCCTTATCAATACGGCTATGGCTACAACTACGGCGGTCAGTACGGAGGTTACCGGCAGTACGGTTCGACAACCGTAACCGTCGTGCCAAGTCCGCAGTTTGGCCCCGATTTCGTCGCGCCGCAAACGCCAATCCCACGACAGCAGCGCTCGCGGCCCCGGTTCGAACAAGAGCCGTCTGAGGACAACTCGCGCGAGCTGGCGCGAAAGTTCCTCAAGCTGGGCGACACTTATTTTGGCGACCAGAAGTACCGTGACGCCCTCAAGCGCTATGATCGCGCCATTCAAACCGCCCCGCAGATGGCCGAGGGCTATTTTCGCAAGGGCCACACGCGGATGGCGCTCAAGCAATACGAGTTGGCGGCCGAGGCGTTTCGGCAAGGGCTCGACGTGCAGCCCGATTGGCCCAGCAATCCCGACAATCCGGTGCGTCTGTATGGCGAAAACCGCTTGGCTCGGCAGGCGCACATGGCCGCCTTGCAAGACGCCGTCCGGCGCGACCCGAACCACCCCGACTTGCTGTTTGTTTACGGCGTGGAGTTGTATTGCGGCGGTCAGGTGCATCAGGCGCACCAGGCGCTGCAACACGCCTCTAACTTGACGCGCCAAGCGGCGCACATCGAGGTGTTTTTGGAGGCCACTGCGGCCCTGGTGCGACGCGACGGCGACGCCCCCGAACCGGAAGACCTCGCCCCACAGCCGCGGCGCCCCAGGCAGCAGCCCACCCAACCCGGCCGCCGCGACGCGGAGCCGGAAGTGGATCTGTAGTCGTCGTCCAGTGTTCTTCTCGCCGGTTGCCCCGCCTTGCCGGGCAGCGCTTCCTATCACGGCGCCGCCAAAACGGTCGCCCAATTGGCGCTAGCCAGCCCGGCCGAGTTCCAAAAGGACGATGCTCAGCGACTAATCGGGTTGCGGGCCCCCGTAGCGGCCAACTTTGACCGACTGTCCGTAGGGGAGCCCATGTGTCAATGGAATCCCCCCCGCCCGTGTCATGGCTTCGCTGTGCTAGCTAAGCTTGCGGCCCCCAAACTGTTCTCTGGAAGGGGCTTACGGAGAGTCAAAAAAAATTAGTTGACCGCGGATGAATGTCTGGTAAACTCTGACCCCGTTGCCTGTATGTTGTGGCATCGACAGGCATGAGCTACAATATGTTGGTGTTTGAGGCCGTTTCCACCGATTTCAGCTACTAGCACGCCGGCACCAAATCTGGGCGTTTTTTTTGGTTTTTGGTTGCCGCTAGGGGCCGTTCGAGAAATCTCACAGTTGCCGCAAGTTGCTAGCCGACAATGTGGTTTAAGTATACATTAGTATACGTACCGACGCAGGATGCCCGGTTGTTTTAGACCCAGTTTCAACAGCGCCCTCGCAGGGGCTTTGTACCTGCGACTAGACCCAGTTTCAACTCAGACAAGGAGGTCCACTATGGCCGATAGCATCACCACTTCTGCCGGGGAACGGCGCGCCGTGTCTACCAAGCCAGCTCGCACCGTCCGCCGCAGCCGGGGCATCGTCATCGACCCCTTGTTCTGCCCCGCGGCGGCGACCGATCCGTTTGACACCATCGAGTGGGACAAGCGCACGGCAGCCATCAAGGGCGAGTCAGGCGAGCTGCTGTTTGAACAGCAGAATTGCGAAGTCCCCGCCAATTGGACGCAGTTGGCCACCAATGTCGTGGTAAGTAAGTATTTCTACGGCGAGGCGGGTACGGCCGAGCGAGAGTCGAGCGTCCGTCAACTGATTCACCGCGTCACCCGCACGATTGCCGACTGGGGCACGGCCGACGGTTATTTTGCGAGCCCCGAGGACGGCGAACAATTCTATCGCGAACTGACCTGGCTGTGCCTGCACCAACACGGGGCGTTCAATTCGCCTGTGTGGTTCAACGTCGGGCTGCACCATCAGTACAAGGTGCAAGGCGCCAAGTGCAACTGGCACTGGAACGAAACCAGCGGCAAGGCCGAGCAGCCGGAAAACTCCTACGAGTATCCGCAGGGGTCGGCCTGCTTCATTCAAAGCGTTCGCGACAACATGGAATCGATCATGGAACTCGCCCGCAGCGAGGCCATGTTGTTCAAGTTCGGCTCGGGCACCGGCACCGACTTGTCGACGGTTCGCGCGCATCGCGAAAAGCTCAGCGGCGGCGGCAAGCCCTCGGGCCCGTTGTCGTTCATGCGCGTGTACGACCAGATCGCGGCAGTGGTCAAGAGCGGCGGCAAGACGCGTCGCGCGGCGAAGATGCAATCGCTTAAAGTGGACCACCCGGACATCATGGAATTCATCGAATGCAAGGCCAAGGAAGAGCGCAAGGCCCGCGTGCTGATCGAAAAAGGAGGCTACGAAGCCAATTTTAATGGCGAAGCCTACAGCTCGATCTTGTTCCAAAACGCCAACCTGTCGGTCCGCGTCACCGACGAGTTCATGCACGCGGTCGAGCAATGCGGCGAGTGGACCACGCATTGGGTCACCGACCCGAAGCGCGAAGGACCGCAACATTCGGCCCGTGGCATGATGGATCGGATGGCCGAATGCGCCTGGCAATGCGGCGATCCCGGCGTGCAGTACGACACCACAATCAACAACTGGCATACCTGCCCCAACTCGGGCCGGATCAACGCCTCGAATCCCTGCTCGGAATACATGTTCTTGGACGACACGGCCTGCAACCTGGCCAGCGTCAACCTGATGAAATTCCGGCAAGAAGACGGCTCGTTCGACGTCGAGAGGTTTCAGGCCGCCTGTCGGGTGTTCTTTATCGCCCAGGAAATCTTGGTCGATCATGCCAGCTATCCCACGGCGCCCATCGCGGCCAACAGCCATCGCTTCCGGCCGCTGGGGTTGGGCTATTCGAACCTGGGCAGCCTCATCATGGCCGCCGGGTTGCCCTACGATTCGGACGCGGCCCGGGGTCTGTGCGGTGCCATGACCGCCCTGTTGCACGGCTCGGCCAATCTGACCAGCACCGAACTGGCGGCCGCCGTCGGCCCGTTTGACGGCTTCGAGGAAAACCGCGAGCCGATGCTCCGCGTGATGCAGATGCACCGCGACAAGGTGGAGGAAATCGACGACGCCTGCCC
>CAYWTU010000250.1:0-6321 GCA_964461275.1 uncultured Pirellulales bacterium
ACAAACCGCTGGCCGTGGGCGCGGCGGCGAACCTGAACGGCCAAAACACGGCGCGACCCATGGCCCGCAGCAGCGCCGGGGCCAGCGTCACGGACGCCGCCAACGTCACGCACAAGCACGCGCCAATGATCGGGCCGCTGTAGCGAAACTTGCCGAACTGCGAGAACCACATCATGCCCAAGCCGCAAATCGTCGTCAGGGCGCTGCCGGTCAGCGCCAGTCCGACTTGAGATAGGGAAAGATGCGTGGCCGTTGCCCGATCCGCGCCGCGCTGCAACTCTTCTTTGTAGCGGGCAATGAGGAACAAACAGTAGTCCGTGCCGCTGCCGAACAGCACCACAATCACGAAAATTCTCGTGGTCGTGAATACTTTGAAATCCAACCACGGCCAGGTCGTGGCCCACGCCACCAAGTCCATCGCCACGATGGTCGAGAGCACCATGATCGCCACGGGCACCAAAACCAACAGCGGCGCTCGATAGACCAACAGCAAGATCACCAGCACCAGCACCACTGCCGAAATCTCGATGTTGCCGATGCTCTCCTGCGCCGCGCCAAGCATGTCGCCGCCGATGGCCGCCGACCCGCTCAGGCCCAGCCGCAACCCGTCCGGAAACGTTTCGGCCGAACGAATTTCGTCCAGCTTTTTCTGCGCGGCCCCCAGCACGCGGACGTTGTCGAGCGCCATGAACTCATTGGTCAGGTAAACGATGACCAGACCCGCCTGGCCCTTGGGGCTTTCGGGACTGACGAGCTTCTTGCCAACCAGCTTCTCCTTACGCGTCCAAACGTGGTCGATCGGCAGATCCGTGGCCGTCTCCGGGTCGAACGCCGCCGCCAATTGGTCGAGCACGGCGTAGTCGGCGCCGATCAGCGGGCCGTCGGTCCGTTCGCAAATACAAACGATTTGGCTCTTCGAGCGATTCTCGGGAAATGCGCGGGCCAGCAGTTTTTCGCCCCGCACGCTGGTCATGTGTGCGGGCAGATAGGCCAGGTCGCCGTCGTTGGTCACATCGTCCCAGCGGGGGGCGACGAAATGCAGGCCTGCGGCCAACACGATCCAGCCCACGATCACCGACAGCCAGTGTCGAGCGACAAAGTGGCCAAGCAGGGCAAACATCGCACTGCCGGGGGGAGGGAGCAATCCCGGCCGACGGGCATCTGTCGGCGTGGACGGGTGGAACGCCTCCTGCGCGGGAAATCCTCGATGCGATGGTGGCGCATCTGGAGCGCGCGGAACGACGATCGGCTATCGATTTATCGTCGCGCGCGAATTATCGCCCGCAATGGTAGCCCTTTCACAAGGAAAAAAACAATCTACCACACCACCCAAACAGGTGGTTTGCTTGCCGATCGTGCAGGTCACACAGTCCGGCGCCGGCCCTTCTTCGCGACCTTCGTAGGCCGGGCAGCCGCCGACGATCGGGCGACTCGTTTGACCGATTTTCGCTTCGGCGTTGATTTTGCCGACACCCTGGCCGTCTTCATTCCTTTCAGGCAGGCCTCGTATTGAGCGATGAACCGCCTGGCAGGGGTCCGCTTGATCGTTTCCGCCACGACCTCCAACGCCAAGTCGTCCAGCGATTTGAACCGTACGCAGCTTTTGCCCATGTTGAGCTTCTTGCCAGCCTTGGCCCAAGCCTGTTCGAACCACTGTTGTTGTTTGGGGTCGGCGTATACGCACATCAGGTACAGCGACATGTAGTTCTTCTGCGACGCCAGGCCCAGGTAGGGCAACGGCTGCTTCGGGTCGCAATGATAGCCGGCCGGGTAAACCCGGTGCGGCACGAAATAGCCGATCATGCCGTACTGCATTCCCTCTTCGTAATCCTGATCGAGGTTCCGCAAGATCAACTTGCGAACCGCCTCGATCACCTGGCGGCGATCGCTAGGTAAATTGGCCAGGTATTGGGCGACCGTCGTGGCTTTGCTTTGCATCTTCAATTCTCCTTGGTTTTCGCGTTGCCCATGAACCCAAAACCCAGGGCCGGCTGTCCTTTCAGGGCGTGGTTGGGTACAAGGGGCCTTGGAGCGCTCCATCTTGAAGGCGCATGCGACACAAGGGAAGAGACATGATCGCGGTGATCGACTACGGCATGGGCAACCTGCGGAGCGTGCAAAAAGCGTTCGAGAAAGTTGGACATGCGGCTTTGGTTACCCGCGATCCGGCTGCCGTAGCCGCGGCCGACAAACTGGTCCTGCCAGGCGTGGGAGCCTGCGGCGACGCAATCGACGAAATTCGCCGCCTGGGACTGGAGCAACCGATTAAGGACGCCATCGGCCATGGCAAGCCGCTGTTGGGCATCTGCCTGGGCTTACAGATGCTGTTCGACACCAGTTACGAAGGCGGCCAGCATCAAGGGCTGGGCGTGTTGCGGGGCGAAGTGGTGCGATTTGATTTGCCGCCGCCCTACAAGGTGCCACACATGGGCTGGAGCCCGCTGCACGTAGTTCGGCGTCCACCGATCTTGGAAGGGATTGCGGAAGGGGCCCATTTTTACTTCGTGCACTCGTACTACGTGGCCCCGGCCGACGAGGAAATGGTGGCGGCCACCGCCAGTTACCCCGACCCCTTCACGGCCATGGTTTGGCGCGACCGGCTGTACGCCTGCCAGTTCCACCCGGAAAAGAGCCAGGCGGACGGCCTACGGCTGTTGAAGAACTTTGCCGAGATCGGGTGAGGAGCGGGAATGTTGGTAGTCCTCAAAAGCAACCAGCATCCGGTCATTTGTGGCTTAAATAATCATTTAAGAAATTTATAGTGTTGCTTATCGCTTCCATTAAGCTACAATTGTACCATGGCGCGCTCAAAATGGCAGCCGAGCAAGGCCGATTACAACGAGGCCATACGCTCGCAAAACCCTTGGCAGGGGCTCGGAGCGGTTCCCGCGGAACTGGCCCCGCCGACTCAGCGTCCTCTCGCCAAGGTTCTCTGGAAGACACTTATTGGCAGGCAGGCACCGCGCCATCAACTGATTCTGGGGCCGCGCCGGGTAGGCAAGACGACCGTAATGTATCAGACGGTCGAGAAGTTGAGGTTGAGCGGTATTCCGGTCGACCGGTTATGGTGGCTGCGGCTCGACCATCCCTTGTTGATGGACTGGAGCCTTGGCGATCTCGTGCGGCAAATCCAGACGGTCTCGCGCGCGTCGGCGACCAACCCGGTCTACATCCTGCTGGATGAACTAACATACGCGGAGAAATGGGATCTCTGGCTGAAAGCCTTTTCTGACGAAAAATGGCCGGTTCGAATTGTTGGTACGTCGAGCGCCACGGCGGCGATCCGTAAACGCGGCATCGAAAGCGGCGTGGGACGTTGGGATGAACACTTTCTGGCGCCGTATCTTTTCACGGAGTTCCTCGACCTTCGAGAACTCGATAGCGGTCGAGTCGCCTGCGCCCAATCGCTCGGCCAAACATTGCGCCATCTGGTCGAGTCGAGTGAGCATGATATGGGGCTGTCTGAGCTTCGACGACAGTATCTTCTGACGGGTGGTTTTCCCGAGTTGCTGCTGGGACTGCGGCGGAGGACGGACCAGGCATCGGAACTATTAAGGTCGCAGCGCGTGCTGCGTTCGGACGCCATCGAAAAGGCTGTGTACAAAGATATTCCTCAAGCGTTCAAAATCGAGGAGCCGTCCAAGCTCGAACGCCTTTTGTACACCCTGGCAGGCCAAATGACGGGCGTGGTGTCACCGCAAGCCGTTGCCGCCGACATCGGCGTGGCTTCGCCAACTGTCGAGCGATATATCGGCTATCTGGAGCGGGCTTTTTTGGTGTTCTTGCTCGCGAATTATTCGGCCTCCGAAGAAGCGGTTCAAAGGCGAGGGAGAAAGTTATACTTCTTTGATGGCGCCTTGCGAAACGCCGCGCTTCTGCGAGGGCTGTCTCCGATGAACAATCCACATGAAATGGGCCTGCTCGTCGAGAACATGGCGGCCAGCCACTTACGCGCACTGGCCTATCAGGAAAACGTTCGACTATTTCACTGGCGGCTGAAGGAGAACTGCGAAGTCGATCTTGTCTACGACCATCCGGACGATCCCGTGGCCTTTGAGATCACGTCCGCCACGTCCCACCACCAGCGCGGCATTGCGGCGTTCCAACGGAAGTTCTCTCGCTTCAAGGGCCGCTGTTATCTCGTGAGCGATTCGGCGGAAGTCGCCGCGCCACAGCCAGGATCGCCGGGCCGGCTGCCCCTCGACCTTTTTTTCCTCGCCGTTGGGCGCCAGGAGCAGTCTGCCTTGGAAAACCGAATCCATGTAGCAGAAACCTCCGACGTCGGCAGTCAGCGATTGCTGTTCTAGCTGAACCGCTCGTGCGGGAAACGACCTTGCATACTCGATGGCACTCCTCGTTTTTTCAGTCGCGCTTCCCGCCCGGTAGGAGCCTTGGCGGGCAAATCCATCATGGGAGGACGACTGCCCAATCGCCGGTCGGTAAAACGTTTGCCTCGGCCCTAGGCGTGTGGGATATTGCGACCTTTCCCCGGGAATCGCGCCGGCATCGTGTCGGTGCAACCCGTGTCCGCAACCGCTTTGAGTTCGCATTGAATGGAAGTCTGGCCGGCCATTGATCTCCGCGGCGGCAAGTGTGTCCGCTTGCAGCAAGGCGACTACGATCGCGAAACCGTGTTTGGCGACGACCCTGCCGCCATGGCCCGTCATTGGCAGGACCAGGGCGCCCGCTGTCTGCATTTGGTGGACTTGGACGGCGCCCGCGACGGCAGCCTAGTCAATCTGGCCAGCGTGCAGGCCATTGTGGCCGCGGTTCCCGGCCTCCGCTGCGAGTTGGGAGGCGGCGTGCGCGACGAAGCGGCCATCGGACAGTTGCTGTCTATGGGTTTAGAGCGGGTAGTGGTGGGCACCCGGGCCCTGCGCGACCCAGGATGGTTTCGTGAGATGTGCGGCCAGTTCCCTGACCGGCTGGCCCTGGGAATCGACGCCCGCGACGGCCGCGTGGCGACCGACGGTTGGCTGGCCACTAGCGACCAATCGGCCGTGCACATGGCGCAGCAACTGGCAGACCTTCCGTTGGCCGCCCTGATCTACACCGACATCGCCACAGACGGCATGTTGGCCGGCCCGAACGTGGCGGCCATGGCGGAGATGGCCGCGGCGGTTTCCGCGCCGGTGATCGCCTCGGGCGGTGTGACGACGGTCGACGACGTGGCCCGTCTGGCTTCGGCAGGAGTTGCCGGCTGCATCATTGGCCGCGCCATTTATGAAGGTAGAATGAACCTGCGCGACGCCCTAGCGGCGGCCCGCAGATCGACTTGACGTCCGCTTTCATTGGTTCGCTGGCAACAGAAGGAAACGTATGGCCAAGTACAACGTCGCCGATATTCGCAACGTAGCGCTGGTGGGACACGGGAGCAGCGGCAAGACCACGCTGATCGATAAGTTGTTGACCAAGACCGGCACGGTCAATCGCCTGGCCAGCGTCGACGATGGCACCAGTATCTGCGACTTTGACGACGAAGAGAAACTGCACAAGCACTCCTTCGAGGCCAAGCTGGTCCACGTGGACCATGCCGGCAAACATTTCAACCTGCTCGACACGCCGGGCTATCCCGACTTCATCGGCCACACCATCGGCGCCCTGCACGCGGTCGACACCGCAGTGATCGTGGTCAACGCCCACGCCGGCATCGAAGTCAATACCCGCCGCACCTTCCAGGAAGCGGGCAAGTTGGGCCTGGGGCGGATGATCGCGATCAACAAGATGGATCAAGACAACATTGATTTCCCCAAGCTGCTGGCCAACTTGCAGGAAATGTTCGGCGGGGCGTGCGTGCCGTTGAACGTGCCCATCGGCAGCGGCGCCAGCTTCAAGGGCGTGGCCAGCGTCCTGCATCCGCCGGCCGACACCGCCGGCGCATTGATTGATCCGGCCGCCCTGAGAGAGAAGCTGATTGAGGCGATTGTGGAAGTCGACGAAGCGGTGATGAGCCGCTATTTCGAGGGCCAATTGCCCAGCGACGAAGAGGTCTCGCGGCTGATCGTTGAAGCCGTGGCCGCCGGGAGCCTGATTCCCATCGTCTGCGCCGCCGGCAAGAACGATGTTGGCGTGGGTGAACTGCTGGAGGCCCTATCGCTGTGCAGCTTGCCGCCCGACAAGCTGGTCCGCCGCGCCAAGAATTCGGCCGGCGAAGAGGTCGAACTGAAATGCGATCCAGCCGGCCCGCTGTGCGCCCAGGTGTTCAAGACCCGCATTGACCCCTTCGTGCAGAAGCTGAGCTTCATGCGGATTTACTCGGGCACGATCAAGAAAGACGACAACGTCCACTGCTCGACCGCCCGCAAGGGGATCAAATTGACG
>CAYWTU010000251.1:0-6297 GCA_964461275.1 uncultured Pirellulales bacterium
TGTGGTCCAGCAAAGAACCTCAAGACCGCCGAACAGTTGCGGCAGGCGACTGGCTACCGCCTCTTCCAAGAAAACAAATTGATGAGGCGTGCCGAAGCTTAGCGGCACCAATCGCGGCAGCACCGCCGGCAGTTGCACCACGGCAAACAGCCGCTTGGGGCCTAGCCCCTGCTGACGTTCCAGCATGGCGCACAAGTACAACCCGCGATTGTGGTAACGCGGGCTGGGATGGCTGGGATCGACGGCCATCGGCGTCAGAATGGGAAACGCGCGGTCGTGAAAGAATTTCTCCAAGGACTGTTGTTGGACCTCGCTCAGTTCGTCCAGCCGCAGGATTTCTATGCCGGCCAAGGCCAGCGCCGGCCGAAGCCGCTCGTTCCAAGCGCGATACTGCGCGGCCACCAATTCTTGGGTTCGGAAGGCGATTTTCTGCAATTGACTGATCGCCCGCAGACCGTCGGGGGCGAAGTCTTGGGGGGCCCCGTCGCCGAAGGCCTGTTCGCGCAGCCCCGCCACCCGGACCATAAAAAACTCGTCCAGGTTCGAGCTGCATATCGACAGGAACTTGACGCGCTCCAAAAGTGGATTGCCGTCGTCCTCGACCTCCTCCAACACCCGCGCGTTGAACTCCAACCAGCTCAACTCACGGTTGAAAAACAACGCTGGGGACAGGTTTTGTTCGGCGGTTTCGACCACGGCAGCGGGCCTGTGCTGGGGGATCTCAAGTGCGGCTTAACCAACGGCTACTGGGCAATTCTAGCAGTAAGGTCGCCGCCCGGCTGACCCCCCAGTCCGGCGTGAACCCTCATAAACGGCCAATGGGCGACACGGCCGAAGCACGTTAGAATGGCCTCGGCAGCCGGCGCCGCAGACGCCGACGCACCCCACACCAGAGACGGTTGTGAAGGTTGGATGAATTGCCCGAGTTGCAGGGGTTCCTGGGCTGCTTTGTTTCGCTTAGGGCAAGCGCATCGAAGCCATCGAGATGCCGGTGAACATGGAAGCTGGCCAATACGATCCGCTGTACCTGGCCGGCATCGAGCACTTCAATGTCTGTGATTTTTTTGAGGCGCACGAGGTCTGGGAGGAGTTGTGGCAGGACCACCAAGGCGACGGCCGGCGGTTTTACCAAGGACTCATTCAAGCGGCCGTAGCGCTGCACCATTTCGGCAACGGCAACATCCGCGGGGCCAAGAAGCTCAATGTCGGTTGTCGCAAATACCTGGACCCTTACCGACCCTCGTTCCAAGGCCTGGACTTGGACAAATTTCTGTCGGAAATGGACCGCTGTTTTTGGGAAGTGATGGAGAGCCAGGAGGAGTTTCCGCAGATTGAAATCGATCCGGAGCGGATTCCGGAAATCCACTTGAACCCGTCACCGGACGGTTGATTGTACCGCTGAAAACGAAGCCACCATGTCCGCCTTCGACGCCACGTTTTCGACTGACGACTTTCAGGGACAAGTCCGGCTGTTCCCATTGCCGGGGGCGGTGTTGTTTCCCCACGTAGTGCAGCCGCTGCATATCTTCGAGCCGCGTTACCGGGAACTGATGGAAGACGCGCTGGCGGGCGACAAGTTGATCGCCATGGCGCTATTGGAGCCGGGATGGGAGGCCGACTATGAGGGACAGCCGCCGATCGCCCCCATCGCCTGCCTAGGCAAGATCGTTTCACATCAGCAGCTTGACGATGGCCGCTACAACCTGCTCCTGGCGGGCGTGTCGCGAATT
Organism: uncultured Pirellulales bacterium; assembly: GCA_964461275.1. Taxonomy (GTDB): domain Bacteria; phylum Planctomycetota; class Planctomycetia; order Pirellulales; family CAYNRE01; genus CAYWTU01. The sequence continues at coordinate 1,731 of CAYWTU010000251.1, forward strand.
GAAATCGTCCGCGAGCTGCCGCCAACGCGGTCGTTTCGCATGGCCGAGGCGCGGCTGGCGCCGGATGTTTACCCGCAAGCGGGCGCTGCTCGGCGATCGGAGCTGCAAAAGAAATTCCTGGAATTGTTTGAAGACTACTTGGCCATGATGCCGCAGGCTCGTGAAGCGTTTCAATCGTTGCTGGCCGAGTCAATTCCGCTCGGAACGCTGACCGACATGATCGCCTACACCTTCGACATTCCGCTGGAACTCAAGCGGCAGGTGTTGTGCGAACCGGACGTGGACGCGCGGTTGAACCTGGTGCAGCCATGGATCGAGAAGTCGATCCTGGCGCAGGTCGAAAGCGAATTCCCGCTGCGGCAGGTAATGCGCAAGTTCCCCCCTTGGTTTAGCGAGAATTGACCGCAGCACACCACAAAGTCTTTGCTCCCATTGCGGAGACTTCATCCCAATATTCTCGCGATTGGCGCAGTACACCTACCCCGTCATCCTTCGCCCTTCTCGACAGCCGGTTGGACGCCGGATGCGGTCGAGTTGGTTGCTTGCCGCAGACTGTCATGCCGGTCGCGAAGCTGGGCCAACGCCGACGCATTCGCGGCGGGGAACTCGAGTTCTACCAATGCCGCCGCCGGCGTCCATTGGAACGGCGCCCGCGGCCGATCGGCGTCGCCCGTCGGTCGGCAGTTGACGAAATGCAATTCCAAATGACCGTGCGGATACTCGTGCTGCACCACGGCCAAGACGCCGTCGAACTCGACCGCTAGGCCGGTTTCTTCCAGGCATTCACGGACGGCCGCTTGCCGGGGCGACTCGCCTGGCCCGATCTTTCCGCCGGGAAACTCCCACAGCCCGGCCAGCGGCGCCCCCGGCGGCCGTCGACCGATCACGTATTCCGCGCCGCGCCGCACGACAGCTACGGCAATTCGCTGGGTCGCGAACGGTTCGCGGCTGGACATCACGGTCCCCACAACGGCTCGGCCATTTGTTCGCTCCAGGCTTGCCAGCGCTTCATCAGATCTGCGGCCACGTCGGGCTTCTCGGCGGACAAGTCGCGCGCCTCGCCGATGTCGGCGGCCAGATCGTAAAGCCGGGGAGGCGAGACGCCTCGCGCCGTGCCCGGCCGGCGGGGACGCAGGCCCGTTCCGGCGCCATCGGCCGCCACGTCGTACTGCACCAGCTTATAGTCACCGTGGCGAATCGCCATCTGCCCGCCCAGGCGCCAGTACAAGGTTTCGTGCGGTCGTTTGGTTTCTTCCCCTTGCAAGTAGGGCAACAGATTGACGCCGTCAAGCCGGTCGTCGTCAGACGTTTCGAGTTTCGCCGCGGCGAGGACCGTCGGCAGAATGTCGATCTGCGCCACCGGAGCGTCGTACCCGCGGCCGGCCGTCAACTTGGCCGGCCAACGGACAACAAACGGCACGCGGATGCCACCTTCCAGCGTGGTGCGATTCGATCCTAGCAACGGCCGGTTGTCTGAGCCGTTGACCGTAGTGCCGTTCATGCTTGGTCCGCCGTTGTCGCTGATAAAAAACACCAGCGTGTTGTCTTCGAGTTGGTGCTGCTTCAAGGCGTCGAGCGTGCGGCCAATTGCCTCGTCCATGGCGACCATCATTGCCGCGTAAGTCCGCCGCCGCTGATCGGCGATGTGGGCGAATTTAGCCAGGCGGTCGGCCGTGGCGTGCATCGGCGTATGCACGGCGTTGAACGTCAGGTACAAAAAGAACGGTTCCTGTCGATGGCGTTCCACGAAAGCCACGGCCTCCTGGGCGAATGCGTCGGTCAAATAGTCGGGCGGCGGTGTCTCGTCGTTGCCGCGGTAGATTGGTTCGCCGCGGGCGGGAAAATACGAATGCCCGCCCCCCAGGAACCCGTAATACTCGGCGAAGCCTCGCTGCGGCGGGCGATAGGCCCGCTCTTCTCCCAGATGCCATTTACCGACCATGCCGGTCGCGTAGCCGGCCGCGCCCAGTCGCTCGGCGAGCGTCTTCTGGTCCAGCGGAAGTCCGAATGTGACGCCGGGCTTCGTTTGGGCCCGGCCGGGATTGAACTCGTGACCGAACCGCTGTTGATAGCGGCCGGTAAGCAGCGCCGCGCGGGTTGGGCTGCAGTACGGCCCGGTTACGTAGCCATTGGTGCAGCGGACTCCCCCGGCGGCCAGCCGATCCATCTGCGGCGTGGGAATGTCCTGACAGCCGTGGAACCCGACGTCGGCGTAACCCATGTCGTCGCCCACAATGACGACGACGTTGGGCTTTTGCGGCTCGTCGGCCCGGGCGGCAATCGCCAGCAGCATGGCGACCGCCAACGTCCACCATACCGACGCAAACCGAAGCGGCCGGCATTGATCGTTTGGCTTCATTTGATTGGAGTCTCCATGGGAGGTTTTTCGTATCTACAGGAAAGGCGTCAGTTCCGCCGTGGGCGGGACGTCTCAAACGCCTCAGTAAAAAACGACTCGAACGCTCGTACGCTGGGCACGTGATCGAACAGCACCGAGCAGTTCTCGGCAATCGCCTTGCGAGCGCCCCGATTCGCGTCAGGGTCGCTGCCCAACCGCACCGCCTTGTCAACGTATTGCTCGCCGCTGTCGGCCACGCCGTCCATCCAGCCCATGTGCCGGTACATGCCGTAGGCCAGGCGCGCACGCAGAAATGGAGTTGGCCAAGTGACCACCGGCGTGCCGACCGCCAGCGCCTCGAGCGTGGTGTTGCCGCCGCCGAAGTGCAGCGGATCGAGCAGCACGTCGACGATCTTGGACAGCGTTAAGAAGTCGCCGCGGGGGATGGCCGGAAGAAAGTATATCCGGTCGGCCACATCGGGCATGGTCGCCTGCCAACGCTCACGGATCCAATGGTTCCACTGCCGATGCTTCCCCTCGATCATCACCAACAACCCCTGCGGATCGCGGCGGAGGATGTTGGCCAAGATGGGATCGAATTCCGGATGGAACTTGAAAAGCGTTTGAGGACAGCCGTAGAGGCGCTTATCGGCGGGCAAGCCGAAATCTTCGCGGCTGCGGCGCGTGCCGAACTGGTCGGGCCGCGGATAGCACGTTTGCAACCCCGATAGGCGGACCAGTTTTTCGGTGTAATGCGCGTCGGCCTCGGGCGTTTCGTATAGCTCGCCCGACAGAAAGTAGTCCATCGTTGGCAGGCCCGTCGTAAGCGGATGCCCCCAGGTGACGCACTGCACCGGGGCGTGCCGGGTGCAGGCCAGGGCCAGCGTCAGACACGACATGCCAATATCGGTGAAAAACAAGATGTCCAGGTCCAGGTCTTTCATCGCCGCCCGGGCTTGCGGCACTCCTTTGGGAATCGCCACGAAGCGGTCGGCGCAGCGGCGATAGTGCTGCGCGGTTTCATCGTCGCTCCCGGCGGCGGAGATGACGGTGAGTTGAAACTTGTGTCGATCCAGGTGCTGCGCCAACCCGCGGTTGAGCGTGCCGATGGTGTGGTTGCAGAAATACTCCGAGATGATCCCCACGCGAATTCGGCCGTCTGCCGAAGGTTTAGGCCGGCAGACAAGAGTCTCGGTGGGAGGCTTGAACAACGTGGCGAACGATTGTTGGATGTCGCGAACGTTGCCCCCTTGATAAGCGAGCATGAAGAGGTTCGGAATCGCCTCGCGCGTAGGGTCGACCGAGACGCCGGCCGCGTGCAACTGGCCCAACCGCTCGCGCAGGCGAGCCTGCCACAAGGTAATCTCCTCGACGGAACGGTAAATCGGCGGAAGCAACGACCCCAACACGATCTTGACTTTGGGATCGGGCCGCACTTGCAGGGCCCGTTGGTAATGAAACTCGGCCGGTTCCATCCGGCCTTGATTGGCATAGGTTTGGCCGAGCATCGCCCACGCGGGAAAGCAGTTGGGGTCGACGGCCACCGCCTGCCGATATTGCCGCTCGGCTTCCTCGGTGCGATTCATGGCGGTCAGCAGATTGCCGATTCGCAAACCGTGGTCCCCCACCCACGGCTCCATCCGCATCGCCCCCTGATACGCGGCCAATGCCTCGTTCACTCGCCCTTGGTTCTCCTAGTTCTCGCCCAATCGAACCAGATCGGCGGCGCCGGCCTGACGGCCGTCGGGCAACACCGCCACAGTCGGCACGGGCGATGCCAGCGCCCGCCAGTCGAGCGTTTGCCGCCACGGCTGCCAGGGGTTGTCGACCATGAAGATGCCTTCGGGGTGTGGCGGTGACGCTTAGCGGGGAATCCGGCCGCTCAGCCCTGCTGGCGACGAATGACGTTCTGCGCGTGGTGACGCTGATGATACAGCGTAAACAACAACATTTCACGGACCGTGAGTTTTCCTAGTAGCGGATGCGGAATGCGGAGGCGGTCCAACGAGGCGTCGTCCCAGGCTCCAGCCGCGTGGAGCAAGGCGTCGCCGGACCCCCTCCAACCGGCCATGATCTGTTGCCGGGCGACATCCGGCGCTCCGGGCGGTTTCTTTTTGCGCGGGGCGAACCAGCCTGCCTGGCCTCCGGTTTGAAGGACGTTTAAGTCGCGGTCGGCGAGTTGCCGATAGCTCCGCGATGGTCGAGGCGCCGCGCCAAACAACAATCTCA
>CAYWTU010000252.1:0-6251 GCA_964461275.1 uncultured Pirellulales bacterium
AGCTCGTGCAACCGATGCTGGGCTACAAACGGCTCCGACTCGACGCGAGCGCTGTCTTGCGGATTCCACTGGACCAAGGGTGCAGAGCGGCTCATGAACGGCTTCTCCGGAAACAAACGGGCGCGATGGGCGTGTACCCGAAAGCGTACTGCGCCCCCTTGCTGCAGGCTGTTGCCGGTGGCGTTCGCCTCGCGCCGCCGCCAGGGCCGGCTGCAAGCGGCAACGATTGGCCGGATCGCGCCGCCGGCCATGTTGCGTTTTGGCCACGTGTCGTCGGGGGTAAGCGGGGCCGGGAAAAGCGCGAGCAAATTTCGTGTTGCCCCCATTTGCCAACATGCCCCTGCTTTCCGATAATGCGGGGTCACACCCGCCCGCTAATTCGCTTGCGCATCCTTTGGGGGACCACTGGCCATGCACGACAAAATCCTGTTCCAAGGCGTCACGTTCGACGATGTGCTGCTGCTGCCCCGACTCAGCGACGTCGTTCCCTCCGAGGTCAGCCTGGCCACCCGCCTGACCGCCCGCATCGGCCTCAATATCCCCTTGCTTAGCTCGCCGATGGACACGGTGACCGAAGGCGACATGGCCATCGCCCTGGCGCAAGAAGGGGGCCTGGGCGTGATCCACAAGAACATGTCGATCGAGATGCAAACCAAGGAGGTCGACCGCGTCAAACGCAGCGCCAACGGCATCATCCTGGACCCGGTCAGTCTGCGTCCCGATGCCAGTGTGGCCCAGGCCCGCGACCTGATGGATCAGCAAAACGTGTCCGGGGTTCCCATCACCCAGTCCGATGGCAAGCTAGTGGGGATATTGACTCGGCGCGATCTGCGGTTTCTGGAGAACAACGAACTACGCGTTTCGGAAGTAATGACGCGTCAGAAGCTAGTGACGGCTACGGGAACCGTGACGCTTGAAGAGGCTGAAAAGATATTGATGGCAAATAAGGTCGAGAAACTTTTGCTGGTGGACGAAAATTACAGACTGACCGGCCTGATAACCATCAAAGACATCGACAAAATGCGCAGCTTCCCACAGGCCTGTAAAGACAGGCTGGGGAGGCTCCGTGTGGGGGCGGCGCTGGGTGTGCACGATTACGAGCGCGCCGAGAGCCTGATCGCCAAAGGGGTCGACGTCCTGGTGGTCGACAGCGCCCATGGTCACTCGGCCAATGTGCTGGAGACAGTGCGGCAGATCAAACAGCGTTGGGACATCGACGTGGTCGCCGGCAATGTGGCGACCAAGGAAGGATGCGCCGACCTGATTCGCGCCGGGGCCGACGCCGTAAAAGTGGGCATCGGACCGGGGTCGATCTGCACCACGCGGGTCGTCAGCGGAGTGGGAGTGCCGCAGATTTCGGCCATTTACCTGGCCAGTCAGGCGGCCAAGGACAGCCAAACACCGATCATAGCCGACGGAGGGGTTCGTTACTCGGGCGACATTACGAAGGCCATAGCCGCCGGGGCCAGCGCCGTGATGATCGGCGGCCTGTTCGCCGGTATGGCCGAGAGCCCGGGCCAGACCATCCTCTACCAAGGTCGAACGTTCAAAGTATACCGCGGGATGGGTTCGCTGGGGGCCATGGTCAAAGGCTCCAGCGAACGCTACCGCCAAGGAGAAAGCCGCCGACCCGACAAGTTGGTGCCGGAAGGCGTCGAGGGCCGCGTCCCATTTCGCGGCAACCTGGGGCCGTTCGTCTATCAACTCGTGGGTGGTTTGCGGGCAGGAATGGGTTATTGCGGCACGCGGAACGTTGATGAGCTGCGGCGCGACGCGCAGTTCATTCAAGTCTCCGCGGCGACCGTCCGGGAGATCCACCCCCATGTCATCGTCGTTACGCAGGAGGCGCCCAACTACAGCGCGGAACCTTCCGGCAGCGAGGGGAGTTAGCCCTTCGTACCGCTGGTTGTCGCCCGCACCCATTGGTTGGCGTTGGGTGCGCCATGCCGCGGCCGTCTGGGCCACCGCGGCCGCGCTGCTGTGCGGCGTCCTTGGGCAGGCGCCGCTGACGGCCGGCCAGCCTGGCGCTCCATCCGGCTCGGCCGGAGGAACGTGGAAATTCGTCAAGCCGAATGAGCCGGGAACGGCGCCGGCCGCGCCGCAAGGCGCCGCCTCGAGCAAATCTTTCAGCAAGCGCACGGACGACGTTGGCAACGCCGCCTCGGCCAAGTTGAGCTGGAAGCGGCCCGGCGTCGCGGCGCCGACGGGCAGCGTTTCGGCCCCGGTCCGCCAGGTGGTCGCCCACGAACGGCTCAAGCAAGACAAGCTCTCGCCCCAGCGTGACGTCAGCGTTTCGTCGGACGAGGACGATCCGTTTGAAAATCCGTTCAACGACGAAACCGAGCCGCAGCAAGCGGCGCACGTTGAGGCCGACGAAGATCACGACTCGAATTGCAAACGGTGTGCCACGTTCTCGCGACTGCCCGATAAGAGGCGCGCCAGTCGGGTGCAACGAGCCGGCGCCTTGGAGGAAGACGAGCTCCCTCCGCTGGAAGAAGAGCCGGCCCTGCAACTTGACGCCGACGAGCCCGCGGGTCGCGCAAGACCTGCGCCGCTGGAGCCCGACAATGCCGCCGGCGAAGACGGCGGGCCCGACCTGCCCGATTCGACCATGGCTGAGGAGGAAGACGAGGAAGACATCTTGAGCAAGGAGTTGGCCCAGGCGCCCGGCGCCCCGACCGGCCCCTGCCCGTCGCCGGCTGACCTGAAAAAGATCACCGAGATCACCGACAACATTCGGGCCGAGGGAAAGGTGTTTCCGCAGGAATGCACGTTGGGCAACTCGATGTATTGCCCGCGGAATTTCGCCTTGACCACCTACACCTGGAAGGCCTCGGCGCTGTGCCACAAGCCGCTGTACTTCGAGCAAGTGGCGGTTGAACGCTACGGCCACACCTGGCCGCTGATTCAGCCGGTGGTCTCGGCGGCCCACTTCTTCTGCACGGTGCCGATCTTGCCGTACAAGATGGGCATCGAGCCGCCGACCGAGTGCATTTACGCCTTGGGTTACTATGAGCCGGGCAGTTGCGCTCCGTACATGATCTACCCGATTCCGATCACGGTCCGAGCGGGCCTGATGGAAGCGGGCGCCTGGGTAGGCGGCGTGTTCCTGATCCCTTAGGTTCACCTGGCATCGATCATCAACTCCGTGTGACGCGCGACCGACGGCGCCGGCTGATCCCCGGCCCCGCCGGTCGTCGTGTTTTGGGGCGGAGACAGTCCCGCAATGCAGAGCAACGTCGCGTGGCGCCCTGGCCCCCCGGACAATGATCGGGGGTAAACGTCGCCTCAACCAAACAATCCTGCCAGCGGTGTACCTTCCGCCAGGCGATACGCGCGGCCGCTAGCGTCGTATAGGTGCTGCGCCGGGTCGATTCCGAAGCGCCAGAAGATGGTCGCCGCCAGATCGCCGGGCGCGACTGGATCGCGAGCCGGATAGGCGGCGCTCTTGTCGCTTTCACCATGGACGGCGCCTCCGACGGCGCCACCGCCCGCCAAGACCACGCTGTAGCAATCGGGCCAATGGTCGCGTCCGCCCCCTGCGCCCGCCTGTGGATTGATCTTGGGCGTCCGGCCGAATTCGCCCAGGGCCACAACCAAGGTGGAATCCAGCAGTCCTCGGTCGTGCAGGTCCGCGACCAGCGCCGCCAATCCTTGGTCGGTCGGCGGCAGGAGTTGATCTTTGAGCCGACTGAAATTGTCGACGTGTGTGTCCCAATTCTCAAGCCCATTGCGGACGTGGTCATAGACGCTCACGAAGCGCACTCCCGCCTCGATCAGTCGTCTTGCCAAGAGCAGGCTCTGTCCGTGGCGGTTCCGGCCGTAACGGTCGCGCTGCTCCGCCGTTTCCGCGCCCAGGTGCAGCGCCTGGCGCACGGCCGGCGAATGCAACAGCGCGAACGCGCGGTCGTAGTAGCCGTCGAGTCCCGTGGCGCCAGCGCCCGTCTGCTTCTCCAACTCGCGGGCCTGCGCGTCGACCACGTCCAAGAGCCGCTGGCGCGACTCTAGGTCACTTACGGTCAGGTGGGCCGGCAATTCCAATTCCGGCACGCCGAACGCAGGCTGATTGGGGTCGCTTTCGATCCTCAGCGGCTCGTACGACGCGCCAAGAAACCCGGCCGTTTGTCCTGGCAGCATGACGACGTTGTACATCACGTGCGGCAGCGCCACGTACGGCGGCACAACCGAATCGGCCGCAGACGTCGGCAGCGTCCGCGCCACGGCCGAACCAAAGCACGGAAAATCGGTGGCCGGGTCATTTGCCAGCAGCTCCAGATCGCCGCGAAGCGGAGTTCGACCGCACAGGGCCTCCACGGCCGCGGCGTTGTGTTGCCGCATGGGGTGGTGCATGCTTCGCACGAGCGCCAGGTGGTGCATCACCTTTGCGCAGTGCGGCAGGTGTTCGCCGATCCGCAGGCTCGGGACCGACGTCTCGATGGTCTCGAACGAGCCGCGGATCTCGCGCGGGGCCAGGGGCTTGGGGTCCCAGGTTTCCAGTTGACTCGGCCCGCCGTAGTAGAAGATCAGGATGCACGAGCGAATCGGCGGCTTGCCGCTGGCCAGACGCTGCGTTTGCTCGGCTCGCAAGAGTTGGGGCAATCCGAGCGCCAGCCCACCGAGCCCACCGATTTGAAGCAACCGGCGCCGCGAAAGTCGGTCGTTCGTTGGGCCTATGTTCATGTCAATCAGTCTAAGCCCTTGCGAGCGGCATGGCAAAGTCGTTCGTTAGTCGAGTGGTTTTTCCGCGACGACAATGCCATCCGGATCGGCGTATACCCACTGCCCCGGAACGAAACTCACGCCGCCGAAGCGAACCGCCACATCGCGTTGGCCTTCATTGCGTTTGGCGCTCTTCATGGGGTGCGTGGCCAGGGCCTTGACGCCGATGTTGATGGCGGCGATCTCCTCGCTGTCGCGAATGCAACCGTAGATGATGGCGCCCGCCCAGCCGTTCCTGAGGCCCAAGGCGGCCAGCATATCGCCTAGAAGGGCGCACCGCACGTGCCCTCCACCGTCGACTACCAGCACTCGGCCGTTGCCAGGTTCTTCCAGCGCCGAGCGCACGAACGAATTGTCGGCCACCGCCTTGACCGTGCTAATTGGGCCGCAAAACGCCTGCTTGCCGCCATAATCGCGCAGCAGCGGTTCGGCTACTTGAACTCGGTCGGCAAATTGATCGCAAAGATCGGCGGTTTTGAAGTTCATCGTGGGCTCATTGAAATCGAGAAAATCGTTGAGGAAATGCACCGAGGCGACCATTGCCTGACCGCCGCGGCGCGTCGCGACAAAACGGCGGCGATTGCCACAAGGGACTTCGGCCGCACAACCGGCGCCTTCCGTACGATCGGCGTCGCCCGCCCCGCAAACCTCCGCAGAATGGGCCGGCCCATTCACCATGCGGCGGGTTCGGGCGGGGCGTTCCCTATATTTTGATAGAGTTTTCGGCGATTTGCCAACCGACCCCAGGGACGCACGCATGTCGAGCCACTTGACCGATTCAACCGTCGTCGTACCCGATTCGCACGAAATGGTGCGACTGGCCGACCAAATTGAAGAGCGATATCGACACGGCCTGCGCGAGGGTCGCCTGGAGAATCGCAAATTCAAGCGGTACAAACTTGCCACGGAGGTGGCCTTGGCCGTGGCCGACGTTCACGGCGTGGAGCGCGGCGAGAGGTTGCAGGGCCAGTCGGTGAACCTTTCGCTGCTGGGGATGGGGCTGGCGCTCGACGCGCCGCTGGAGCTGGGCGTGATGGTGACGGTGGCGTTTGACATGCCGTCGCGTCCGCCGCGGAGCGTGAAGATGCTGGCCCAGGTTCGCAATGCGGTCCTCACGTCCGACGATCGGTGCGTGGTGGGGCTGCACTTTCACCAAACGCTGAGCGCCGCGACCACCGGCACGCGCTAGGGCCTTCGCGGCGGCGCTACTTCTTGCCCCGCTGCCGCTGATAGCGAATCGTGCAGCCGCGAGCGACCGTTTCTCCGACGGCCGGCTTCTGGCCCGCCAGCGCCGCTTCGATCGCCGGTTCCAGGTGGTTTTCTTTCACTTGGGCCACATTGCTGTTGTCGTCCATGCCGCCCATGTATACCACCTTGCGGTCCTTGTTGAGCACGAAGAACTCGGGCGTGTAGGTGGCGCCGTAGGCCTTGGCAATCTCTTGCGTTTCGTCGTAGAGATAGACGAAGGGGAAGCCCTTGGCCGCCGCCCGCTCTTTCATCCTCGGCAAGCGGTCTTCTTCGATCTTGTTGAC
>CAYWTU010000253.1:0-6216 GCA_964461275.1 uncultured Pirellulales bacterium
TCGTTTTTCTACGAGCTGCGCTATCCCGACGGTACGACCGAGGTGCTGCTCAACGTGCCCAAGTACGACTTCAACTGGCAGACGATTTACGCTCTTTCGAAGCCGAAGTTCGTGCCTGCGGGCAGCGTCTTGTACACCAAGGCGCACTTCGACAATTCGGACCGCAACATGGCCAACCCCGACCCGACAAGCGACGTCAAATGGGGCGACCAGACGTGGGAGGAAATGATGATCGGTTGGTTCGCGGACACGACCGACATTTATCCGGAAGACGTCCCGCCCGGCATGTTGCGGAGTGAGCGGTTTGCCAAAGCGGCGGCCCTAGCGCCCCCCAAGATGACAAAGCTTGTCGAGCGGGCCGCGGCTAAAGCGATCGAGTCGCCGCGGCACATGGATTTGTTGGCCCGGCAGTTGAACAAGGCGGCGCCGATGGTCGATCGGATGTGCATAAGCTACATCGACCAGGACCAGCTCAAGTTCCTGGCGGTCGAGCAGTCGGCCGTGCTCGAGTATCCGCTGGGCGACAAGTCGCAAACGTACGCGGCGGGCGAGGCGGCGTTGGCCCGCTACGCCAACGGCGCGGCGGTGGTGGTCAACGCCGATCTGACGGCCGCCGGGCAGGCCGATCTGAAGCGAATGTCGGCCGCGGCCAAATCGAGCCTGCACGTGCCGATTCAAGTCGACGGCAAGCCCGCCACCGTCAACTTTTGGAGCAAAGAACCGGCGGCCTTTGGCGAGGCGGCCGCCGCATTGCTGACCCAAGTTGCCCAGCGGATCGGCGGGGCGGAGTAGTCCGCTGACCGACGTACCGAATGTCTTTGTGCATCGCTGGACGACCGCCGCGTGGTGGGTGACGCTGGCCTGCGCATCGATAGCGAGCCTGGGGCGCGCGGCCGAACCATCGGTGGGCGAGTTGCGACTGAACCAAATTCAGGTCGTCGGCACGCACAACAGCTATCACGTCCGTCCGCCGGAAAAGATGCTCCGGGCGGCGATGGCCATCCGCAAGGACGCCAAGGAGTGGGACTACACTCGTCAGCCGCTGGCCGAACAGCTCGGCCACGGCGTGCGCAGCTTTGAGCTGGATATGCACCTGGCGAGCGACGGCTGGCAGGTGATGCACGTGCCTACGTTCGACGCCGGCACAACCGTTAAGACGTTTGGCGAGGCATTGCGGGCGGTGAAAGCCTGGTCCGACGCGCACCCGCGGCACGTTCCCATCTCGTTCCTCATGGAGCTCAAGGAAGAAGGATTTGCGCTTAGCAAGGAGTACCGTCGCCCGGCGCAGCCCGACGTCGAGCGGCTGGACGAAGAAATCTTGGAGGTCTTCGGCCGCACCAGGGTGCTGACGCCCGACGACGTGCGAGGTTCGCACGACACGCTGTTGGCGGCGATTCGCGCCGGCGGCTGGCCCACGCTGGCCCAAGCGGCGGGCAAGGTGTTTTTTATCCTGCACGAGGCGGGGGCCAATCGCGACGCCTATTTGCAGGGTCACGCGGCGCTCCAAGGCCGGGCCATGTTCGTCGAGTCGGAACTGGACCAGCCGCACTCGGCGATTTTGATTCGCAACAACCCGGCCGACGGCCAAACGGCGGAGCTGGCCAGGCAAGGCTACCTGCTTCGCACGCGCGCCGATTCGCAGGGCGACATCCATGCGGGACGACGGCAGGCGGCGCTGGCCGGCGGGGCGCATCTGGTCTACACCGACTATCCGGCCGGTGAAATCGAACCGGCGAGGGCGTTCACTTTGCCCGCAGAGGCCGTGGCCCGCGTGCATCCCGTTACGGGCCCGGAAACGATGCGGGGACAGGACATCGTCGAGCCAATTCCGCAAAGCCCATAGCGCGCGGCGTTTTGTCACAATTGCGGCGGTTCATGTCGCCGTCTTGCCCGGCGGACATTCGCCGCGCGCAGACAACAGGCAGCACCAGACCAGTGCCGCCACGAGCGCGACGCTGTTGACGCCAGTCACCGCCGTCCAGGAAAGACTGCCACGCGCCAATCGGGCGACGCCCGCATTGGTCAACAGCAGATTGCAAAACGGCACGAGGATCAACCCGGCCAAGGCCAAGCGAGTGAGGCGGGAAAGGGGCCGCCATTCGCTGCGCCTTCCAGCGAGAATTGCCGTCACGGGCCCGGCAAGAAGCAGGGCATCGTAAAACAGGTGGTAGACGGCGGTGACCACGGAGAGTGCGATGATCGCTGTCGACAGGCCGTCGGCGCCGACCGCTTTGGAGCTATTGCCCAACCGGCAGAGGGCCCAAGCAGCCGCCCCCAGCACCGCGACGGAAACAAGCGTGGCCATCCCATCGGCCGGTTCTCGCCCCATCAGCCGTGCCACACCGGCGAGGGCGTCGATTCGCATCCAACCCAACAGGGGACTGGCGAGCGGATCGTTTTCCAAGGCCTGCACGTTGGCCGGCAAGACGTCCCACAGTTGCCGCCAGCCGCCCGTTGTGACCGCCAATGTGGTCGCCCCGGCCGCGCACAGAGCGCCGCCCAGGACCACTCCGACGACAACGGCGCGAAAGTCGCGCCGCAACAGCATGAGCAAAGCCAGCGGCGCGCCGAAGGTTGGCTTGTAGCAGGCCAATGCCAGACAGACGCCCGCCAGTAGGGGCCGCGTGCGGGCATGGTGCAGCGCCGCCAACGATAAAATGGCCGATTGCAGCCCCATCTGTCCGAGCACGAAGTTCAAATATCCTGGCCGAGAGACCAGGATCAGCGCGGCGAACAAGCAAACCGATCCGAAATGCGGCGACAGCCCGGCGTAGCTGAGACACTGTCGCGATAGAACGAGCGTGAGGGCCACCGCCAGTGCGGCATAAACCAGCTCAGCCGCCTGATACGGCAACAGAGCCAGCGGAACGTACAGATAGGGCGTAAACGGGGCATAAACGGGAAAAATGTTCCCGACCGGGTAGGTCAATCGATACTCTCGTGTGTCGTAGGGGTTAACGCCCTCGAGCACGGCCCGAGCGGGATAGTAGACCGCGTCGCGAAAATCGACCAGTCCCCACTGCGTGACAACGATCTGCCCCGGCACGTTGAGTCGGGCCAAAGTGCGCTGCCCGACCAGCGCGACGGCCAGCGTCAGAGCCAAGACCCCGGCGACCGACTGCATGGTTTTGGCGCGGGCGGAAGGTTGTCGGGAGGCGACGGTAACCGACATGCGGGGTTGGGTGGGGTGCGTGTAGGACAGCCTAGGCCAGCGGTGCTCGGCGCCGGATATGAACCGGCGACGCTAACAGCTATGGAGCATCTGCCTCAAGGAATTCCATGGACCTACAGAATAGCACAGGCAACTAACCTGCGTCGGCAACGTTCGTCGGCGGGGTCAGCTCCACCAGCACCGCCTCGTCTCGCTCGACGAGCACCCGGTAGCGCCGCCGCAGTTGGTCCAAGAAATCGGGACTGGCCGCCAGGCTTTCGCGTTCGCCGATGAAATACCTGGCGCCGCGGTGGCGGAGGGCCTCGAGGCGTTCGATCGACTGTTGTTCGTCGGCGATGGTGAAACCTTTGTGGTCGGTCCAGTAGAAATAGTAGGGGGCGTTGTAGGCGTGGGGCATGCCGTAGCTATCGACGGCCGGCCCACCACTGGCCACGAGCAAGCCGTCGGGCGTCATTTGCGAGCGAAACTCGACGGCTGCGTGGTATTTGCCAACGAAGTCGCGCGGATGCAGCAGGTGGTAGTCCATATACAGCTCGAGCACCCAGGCGCCGCAGAGCAGGGCAACAACAGCCGCTCCCGCCAAACTCGGCCAGAACCGCAGCGACTCACTCGACGGGACAAGGCGTACCGCGCCAGCCCGGGGCAGACACCACAGCGCGACGGCCGTCAGCACGCCCGCCGCGCCAGCCAATCCGAGAACCAAAGGCAGCCGCTCGGCGCCCGCGGCTGTAGCGGTCACGCTTGGGGCGACCGCGAGCAAGGCGCCACCCAGCGCCAGCGCTGCTCCGCTCAGACCGGTCCACCACGCCCGGTTGACCGCCAGTTTTTCGATCGACTGAAAACCGGCCCCCATCGCCAGGGCCGCCACCGGCATCGAGACGATGTGATAATGGACGGCCCACAGTTCGCCTGTCGTGCGACAGGTGAGAAAGTAGTAGACGGTCAGCGTGGCTGCCCAATACACAATCAGGCGCTGCGGACCTCGAGGCACCGAGCGGAACAGTCCCCAGGCGCCCAAGACGGCGCCGGTGGGCATCCAGACGTACTGCGCTTCGAGCCGCGCCAGCCCTGGGATCATCAGTCCTAGGTGGCGGAGAAAATCAAATGACTTGATGCGCGCCATCGACTCGTTCGAGATGCCCAACGAGTTGCCGTATTCGAGCCAGAAGCGATGGGCATGGACGTACCAGGCCAGCGGCACGCCCAAAGCCACAACCGCGAACAGCCACACGTCCCAGCGCTTCAGGGCAGCCAGGCCCCAACGGTCGAGCGTCAACAGTGCGAACAACACTCCCACATGCGCCGCCGGCAATTTTGCCAGAATCGCCAGCGCGGTCGCGGCCAGGGCCAAAAAATACGGGCCGCGACGTTCAGTGTTTAGCCAGCGATCGAACGCATCGATTGCCGCCAAATATGCCAGGTACATCAGCGGCTCGGGGTGGATGGTCGTTGCCATGCGGACGTCCATCGGCATCAGCGCATAGACGGCGCCCGCCACGATCGTTCCGGTGGGCGACAACGTCCGCCGGGCGATGCGCAAGAAGATCGCCAGCGCCGCCAGCAGAAACACCAGCGACATCACGCGGAGCAACGGTTCGTGGTACCCCACCGCGTGATAAAGCAGCGCCGCGGCCCAGGGATACAGCGGAAATTCCGACTCGGTGTAACCAGGTCCGTCTCCGCGCCAGTCGATGCGGGGGTAGAACGGGTCCATCCCTTCGCGATAGAAGTTGCGGGCGATGCCGGCTACGTCCGCCTCGCGCCACGAATCGCGGACCGTGCCGTCAACCGGACGCCACACGTCGGGCAGCCGAAGCACCAGTGCCACGATGAATATCGCGGCCAGGGCGAACCACAAGGCCAGATCGCCGTTGCGCTTGAGTGAGGGAGGAGACGGCGCAGCAAGGGAGAATTGCGGACGGCGCACGTCGCCGTCGGACCTACTCGAAGTGGACATCTGGTCGCGACCTTCCTGCCCCCGCGGAGTATTTGGGCAGCGAACGTTGCCCGTTCCTGGCTATGCCGCCGTGGCCGCAATCCGTCGCGAAGTATTTGCCGCCGCGGCCGCATGTTCGCACATCGGCACGACGTCGAAGCCGTGACTATACAGGTCCAAGACCTCGCACACAAACTGCACCTTTTCCCTGGCTGGTAGCCCCATGGCTGGGAAGAACGCCAGGTCGCCGTCGTCGTCCGCCCCGAGAAAATCGAGCGGATGCAGCAGCAGCGATGGACTGACGCCGCCCATACGGCAAGCCGCCAGCGCCGTGCGGAAATAGGCCAGCGCTGCGGCACGGGAAAACTGCCGCAAATACAACAGATAGCTCACATGAAACGGCGCCCGGCAGAAGGGCATTGTGGTGACCGGGATCTCGAGCAACTGGCCGGCGGGCAACTGCCAGTAATAGGGTTTTAGCGGTCGCAGACCTTCTGAGAGCGTGCCGAAGAGGAGCTTGCGTTCTTGCTTTTGCTGGTCCGTCAGCCTTGCCGTCAAAAAGTAGTAAGCCCGAGCGAGCGGCCCCAGGAAGGTTGGAAAGGTCGACGCGTCGTACAGGTAGCCTCGGCGAACCAAGACGTCGAGCGTGGCCGGCGAGAGGCTAAACCCTGGGCCGCGAAAGCCGCGGGGAAGCACGCCGGTGGCGGCCGCGATATGCTCCTCGGCCCGGGCCAGTTCCTGCTCCACTTGCGCCGGCTCGTACAAGTGCAGCCAGGGCTCGTGATGAAACGAGTGGTTGCCGATCTCGTGCCCGGCCGCGGACAGTGAAGCCAAGGCGTCGCGATTTTCGGCCAGCGCCGCGTCTTGTCCCACGACAAACACGGTGATCTTCAAACGGCGTTCGTGCAGCGCATTCAAGAAACGCGGCACGACGATATCCAGGTACGTGGGAAACTTATCCCAGCCCGGATCGCCATGGGTCTTCAGGTACGACCACTTATTGTCAAGGTCCAGCGACAAACTGGCCAACGGGCGCGACATGGCTTTCCCGAGATGTGGAAGGCGAAACAGGCGACAACAGCAGCGACCACGATTCCTCGGCCAGTTT
>CAYWTU010000254.1:0-6190 GCA_964461275.1 uncultured Pirellulales bacterium
CCGTCGACATGGGCCCAGGCGCCGCGCCCCTGGTCACCAAAATCTCCTACGATCAAAACGGACACCCCGACCAAATCACCGACCCGCTCGGCCACACCACGTACACCATGTACAACGCCCTTGGCGAGCTGACCAGTATCACCAATCCTCTGGCGCAAACCACGACCAGCGCCTACAACCCGCAAACCGGCCTGCTCAGCTTCGTCAAAGCCCCCGACAACGGCCTGACGCAATACTTCTACTACAAGCAGGGCGTCTTCGCCGGCCAGATCGAGGCCATCCTTGACCCGGCCAATCGCCGCACCGGCTACCAATACGCCGACCAGTACGTCGCCAACCCCAGCGACCCCAGCCGCGTGGAAACCAACTCCACCCACTACGTCTTCATCACTGACCCGTCCGGCGTCACCACCTACCAACAGCTCGACGGCCTGTACCGCCTGCGGCAGTCGTGGCAGACCATCAAGACCGACAGCCTCAATTCCCACACCGTCACCACCATCTACACCTACGACGCCGCCGGCCGCCAGACCAAGGTCGAGCGCGAGATCAGGAAGGTCGTCAACGGCGTCGCCGAACAGCCGCAACTCACCCTCGTCTCCAGCAATACCTACGATTCCCGTGGCCTGCTCACCGTCGCGCTGGCTGCCGACGTCGATCCCGACCAGCCCACCGACCCCCGCCTCCGCACCACCAAGTACGAGTACAACGACCAAGGACAACTCACCAAGACCATCCTGCCGGGAACCACGCCCGACGACGACGACAACAACAACCCCACCACCCTCAGCCGCTACGACACGGCCGGCCGGCTCGTCGCCTCGCGCGATATCCGCGGCAATTGGACCACGTACCAGTACGATCCCCTCGGCCGCCAGCAGTTCGTCATCCAGCCCGATTACGACGACAACCAGTTCGATGCCGTCACCGGTGTGCCCACCGACGCCGTTCGGGCCAACAACCCCCGCACGCAGACCTTCTACGATGCCGCCGGCCGCGTCGTGGGTCAGCGAACGTTCCAAATCGCCGACCCGCAGAACAACACCGAACCCTCAGCAACCGACCGCGACGCGCGCACCGAATACGCGCTCGACGGCGCCGGCCGCACCGTCGAAACCCGCTCCCCCATTGACGAGAGCTTCCCAACCGTCCAGGCCATCACGCGCAGCGTGTACGACGCCGCCGGCCGGCTCGTCTACCAGACCGATCGGCACTTGGTGCATCTCACAGGTCCGAATGCCGGTCAGCCCACTGAAAATCCTCGCGGCACGCACACGCTCTACGACGCCGCCAGCCGCGTCGTGGAAACTCGCCGGCTCGAGAACGTCCGGATCGAACTGGTCGAAAGCGACGGCCCGCGCTACAGCCGCCTCGTCTCGCACGGCCCCGCCCTCTCCCGCTCGACCACCACGTACAACCTGGCCGGCCAGGTGGTCGACACCGTCAGCTTCGCCGACGAAAATGGCGTCGCCACGCCCGACGGCCTGATGACCCACACAAAGTACGACGCGGCGGGGCGAGCCTGGCACGTCGTCCGCGGCCGGTACGACGAGCACTTCCTGCCGCTGGACCCAAACGTCCCCAACCAGGAAGAATGGTCGTTCTTCGACACCGCCGGCCGGCTCGCCTATCAGGAACGCGCCGCGGAATACACCGACCCCGCCAGCGGCGTCAAAACGAAATATCGGCTCCGCACGTCGCTGGTGTATGACGAACACGGCAACGTCACCCACACCATCACCGACGCCTACGACAAGAACGGGCAGAACGAAATCCCGGCCGTCGACGCGCTCACCGTCGCCGCAACATTCACCGACTCCGGCCAGAAAACTTCCGAGACCAAGCCGGCCGTTCTTCCTACAAACGACCTCGAAACCACCGCTTACCAGTACGACCCCCGCACCGGGGCCCTCACCGGCGTCACGCTCCCCACGGTTCCCGATCCAGAAGCAGCGGTTCCCAACACGCCGACCGCGCCGCAGTACGACTACGCCTACGATGCCACGACCGGCGCGCATACGCTCACGACCGATCCCAAGGGTCGGCTCACCGCCCAGCTATACGACAACCTCGGCCGCCGCATCCTCAAGACCCAGGCCTTCCTGCCCGCCACCGCGCCCACGCCCGAAGAGCTCGCCGACGAAGACTATCTCCGCCTGCAAGCCGCCGTAGAATCCTGGACCTACAACGCCTTCGGGCAGGTCGAAACGCACGTCGACTTCGAAGGCCAGACGATGCGCAATGTCTACGACACGCTGGGCCGCGTTTATCAAACGCAATACTTCGCCGCCGGCGACGACCCGCTAATCGACCCGCCCGGGCAAACCATCAGCTACACGTTCGACCCCCTCGGCCGAGTCAGCAGCGTCACCGACAGCCAGCGCGTGCTCACGGCCAGTGCGCAGCAATGGCCTACGTCCGCGAGTTTTACACAGATCAATTTCGCCAGCGCCAGCGGCACAACGACGTATGAATACGATGTGGAAGGCCGCCTCATTAAGGTTGTCTCGCCCGAAGGAACCATTCATTATGAATACAACCAGGCCACGGGTCGCTTGACCCGCACTTGGACCGACAACCTGGCCACGCCCAGCGTGACCGACGTGAGCAGCGACATTCGTTATGGCTACGATCCGTTCGGGCGGCTCAGCACGGTGTCGATTGTGGCCCAAGGCGGCGCTGCGAATTCTCCGCCTCTGACCACATCGTATTCGTATGACACATCCGGCAATCTGGCCACCATCGACCGACCGAATGGCACGCTGACACGATACAGTTACGACCATTACGCGCGGTTGAGTCGGCTGCACACGATTGACGTCGAAAGTCCGCAGGTCGGCTATGAGGACGTTGCCGACTTCAAATACACCCGCGACGCGGCCGGGCGGATTACCCGTGTCGACGAAAGGCTGCTCGACGGCGGCGGCATTTCCACCTACAAGACCCAGGCCGTCGACTATGTGTACGATCACCTCGGTCGGTTGACCCAGGAGCGGCACGACCCGGGCATCACGGCCTCAACTGCCGACGACTGGCAGCTCGACTACGTGTATGATTTAGTTGGGAATCGATTGGAAAAAACGCGGTCGCGAAATGGTTCCGTCATGGAACAGGTGTTCAGCCAGTACAACGAGTTGGACCAGTTGGTGGCGGAGACCGTTACCGGCGGGGCCGACGCGGGCGTGTGGGATTTCGACTACGATGCCAACGGCGCGTTGATCCAAAAGGAGAAAGTCGCCGGCGCGGTGCATTCCGACCGCACGACGTACGGCTATGACCTGCAAGGACGTCTGCAAACGGTGCGGACGCAGGCCAACCCAACGTCGACCGTCTTGATCGACCAGCTTCGCTACAGCGAGACGCGTTACGCCTACAACGAGCAAAACGTTCGCGTGGCGAGCATGCAGAGCGAGCGGACGTCGGGGCTGGCGCTGGCGGCCCGATATACGGCCAGCACGTACTTGATCGATGCGCAGAACCCGACCGGCTATGCCAAGAGTATTGAGGATCGCACGACGAATGCGCTAGATGTTCCGCCGCCGACGGCCGCAGGAGACGTACTGACGCTGTCCGGCGTGGACGCAGCCAGCCTGCCGAGCGTGTCGTACGCGTATGGCCTGCAAATCGTCGAGCAAAAGAGCGGCTCGGTGCTGAGTTATTTTGGTTTGGACCATCAAGGGACGACCAGGCAACTCGTCGGCACGGACGGCCGCGCCACGGCGTTTTGGTATGAGGCCTACGGCGACTTCGTCGACTTGAATGGCAACAGCGTTGTGGCCCCCACCGGCACGACGCACCTGTTTGCGATGCTGGTCTTCGACCCCAAGAGCGACCTGCACTACGCCCTGGCCCGATTCCTGGACACGGGGAGTGGGCGATTTGTGAGTCAGGACCCCTACGAGGGCGAACTGGCCAATCCGCTGACCCTTCCCAGGTATTGGTACGCCAGTGCCGATCCGCGGAATAACGTTGATCCGAATGGGCTTCGGGCCTTGCAATTGGCGGATCGGTTGGCCGCGCGGCAGGAGTTAGTTGCAGCAGGAGTCG
Organism: uncultured Pirellulales bacterium; assembly: GCA_964461275.1. Classification (GTDB taxonomy): domain Bacteria; phylum Planctomycetota; class Planctomycetia; order Pirellulales; family CAYNRE01; genus CAYWTU01. The sequence goes on from CAYWTU010000254.1 coordinate 4,048, forward strand.
GCGATGAAGAAATTGATCTGCGTATGCGCATTATTGAAAACGTCAATAATGGTGCGGTCAAATTCGGCGACGAACGAAACCCACAGTACTGGCGACCGCGAGACCTCACCGACCCAGACAACAGCCCTTGGATTCCCATCGGCGATCCGTTCGCCGCCCTTTCGGACTTGTGGAATCCCGACTCCCAAAACTCCGTCTATTGTTACAAGTGGTCAAAGATCATCATGATCCAGTCGTTTATTGACTACTACACAGCGGCTAGCAAGAGTGACGAGCGCCAGGCATTGAAGGCTCTGCTTCAGAACTCCGTGATTCCCAATGATCTTCCGGATAGCGTGTACTGGGAGACTGAATCGCGCGCCGGTGCGGGATTCGCCACTTCTGAGTTGCTGCCGGGCGATCAGGTCTGGTTTGAGAATCCCTATTGGTCGTTTGTGACAATGATGGGCAGGGAACGCGACTATTCGGGCGAGGAAGGAAGCAACGTCTTTTATATCGGCAATGGCCACGTCATCGAGATATACGCGCATGAAGGCCATCACCAAGTCAACTCAATTCCCGATTTTATCGACGTCCATCTAATCGAAGGTTTTGGCAGCGTCCGCGAATTCTCATTCGGTAATGCAACCCGGGACAAATTTCCGATAGCAGAACGCAATCGCCCGCGATTTCCGATGCTTTAATACATAATGCAAGCGCTCTCGCCAAATCCAGACATGAGCGAGCCGCATCCGGGTGCGGGAGTTTATATGTCGTCGTACCCCAACATCACGCGTCTGAATGGGTTGGTTGTCCTATTATCCATCACGATGAGCTCGCTCGACGCTGGAGGAGAGCCGGTGCCGGCTGTAGAGACTTCTGAACCGACCGCTAAGGCGAGGGTTAATGCATTAGCCAGCAGCAACGCGGAACCACTGATTCCTGAATTGCTCAGTCGAGGAATCAAATTTGGGGCGGCCTATAACCTCGAGGAGCAGCGTCGTGTCTACAGAGCCCTTTGCTGGCTTGCCGAGAATCCGAACGACGAACTGTGGGAGGCGCTTCTACTTCATTTCAACGACCGACGCTACTCGCTGACTCGAACAGGCATGGGAAAGCAGATCGTGATTGGAAATGATTGTGTTGGAAACTTTTGCAATTTGATCGCATTTCATCGGCTGGAAATTCCCTTGGCACGAGCATCGCGCGCGATCGACGGCGCCGGCAAAGTTCCCTCGGCACGCGACGTCGCCGTCGATCTGTTGGGATGGCGCGAACGCCATGCGGGAATGACTCTGCGGCAGTTGCAGATTGAAGTCTGTAAGGGCGCATTGAAAAAGATCGACGAGTCGTCGGAATGGAACGCCGAGTCGAGGGCTCTTGCCAAAGACGCGATCGAGCACGAAATTGTTGAGCTTGAACGCAGCAACAAGGCCATGTTTGAGCCGTTCCCATTGAATAGGCTCCACTTCTACCTCTTCGATTTCCGCCGACATAGAGGCGCGGGCGCTGACAATGAATAACGCCCTCGACCAACTCTACGAGGAAACCGTGACGGGCTCAGGCGCCGGCACATGGGACCTCGTCTACGACTTGAACGGCGCGCTCGCGAGCAAGATCAAACGCGGAGGCCCCGAGGCATCTGCGTACAGTTACGACCTGCAAGGCCGCCTGCAAGAGGTCGAAGTGATCGCGCCCTCGACCGGTATCCTCGGCACGCAGATCGACCGGATTCGCTACGCCTACAACGAGCACAATATCCGCACGCAGACCGCGGTCTACGCGTCGCGCGAAGCCAATCCCGTCGGCACGGTGACCACCACGCTGTACCTGGTGGATCAGCAGAACGTGTCGGGCTACGCCCAGACGCTCGAGGAACGGCGCGACGAAGAATCTGTTCCAGGCAGCGTGACGACCCCGCAACCGCTGACCGTCGCGTTGCCGACGACGCTGCCGAGCGTGTCGTACGCGTACGGGTTGCAGGTTCTTGAGCAGCGTGCATACAGCGCCGCGAGCGGCGTAGCGACCGTCAGCTACTTTGGCCTGGACCACCAGGGCACGACGCGGCAACTCACCACCGCCGACGGCCGCGCGACGGCGTATTGGTTCGAGGCGTACGGCGAGTTCGTTGACGCAAGCGGCAACAGCGTCGCAGCCCCAACCG
>CAYWTU010000255.1:0-6165 GCA_964461275.1 uncultured Pirellulales bacterium
CGTTTGGTCTTTGAGCACAATGTTGTTGTCGCGCGAGCCATCGATCTCGTACACGCCGACGCTGGGCTTGATCCAATGGATTCCGTCCGGGCTTTCGGCCGTGCAAGTGCTTTCGATGGCCGTTCCGTCGACGCCTGCTTCGGGCAGGCCGCGGTAGTACATGCGAAATTTCTGCCCATCATGCAGCACGGTGACGTAGCCGCTGAAGGCGCCTTCCCAGGGCTTGTCGAACACGAGCGCCGTGCCGGCCGGCCGCGGCTCGTGCAGCCGCAATTCGACGCTTTCGCCGCTGGCAATCAAATGCCGATCGACAAACAGATCCCGGCCGTGAAAGGGAATGGGTTCCGCGGAGACCGACATCGCGGAAAACACCACGCCATGCGCCAAACAGACGGCCAGGACCTTCGTCATGATCGACCCTTCTCAGTGAATAACACGGAGTTGTATGGGTGCCCCTAGGCTGCCCGGGTGTTAAGCTGGTTGCCCATAGACTACTGCGAATCCCCGCCCTAAGGAATTCTTGCCGTGCAGTTCGTTCTTTTCACCGACAACCTGGCCGACCTCACCGTGTCGCAGGCGGCAACGACGGCGCGGGACTCCGGCTTCGACGGGCTCGACCTAACGCTCCGGCCGGGAGGGCACGTTTTGCCGGAGACCGCCGAGATGGGGCTGGCCGCGGCCAAGGCGGCGGCCGACGCGGTCGGCATGGCCATTCCGATGATCTCCACCGCCGTGAGCGACATCGACAGCCCTCACGCCGAAGCAATTTTCGCCGCCGCGGCCCACTACGGCGCCCGCTTTGTCAAGCTAGGCTACTGGCCGTATCAGCCGTTTGGCACGTTGGCCAAACAGCTCGACGACGCGCGGCGCAAATTGGAGCGAGTCGTGAAGCTCGCGGCGAGATATCACGTGTTGCCGTGCGTCCATTGCCACTCGGGCCGATTGGTCGCCGCGGGCGGACCGCTGTTGTACCTGCTGCTCAAGGATTTTGACCCGCGGCAGGTTGGCGCCTATGTCGATCCGATGCACATGGCCATCGAGGGCGGTCTGTCGGGTTGGGAAATGGGGCTCGACTTGCTCGCCCCCTGGATCGGCTTGGTGGGCGTCAAGAATTTCCGCTGGCTGCCCACCGAGCGCGACGGCCATGGCCAGCAGCGTTACGCCTGGCAGTATGTCCCATTGGCGGACGGCCAGGCCCCGCTGCCGGAATTCGTGGCCTACCTGCGGCGCCTGAAATACGATGGCGTGGTCTCGCTGCACAGCGAATACAAAGGCGAGACGAGCTTTCGCAAGTTGACCACGCCCGAACTGCTCCACCAGTCGGCGATGGACCTGGAATATCTGCGGTCGCTTTGGGAAGGTTGAGTTGTAGTTACGCCACCAGCGCCACTCCCCGATTTAGTTCGTCCACCTGTTCGTTGAGTGTCCACAGGTCGTACAGCCAACCGACGAAGAACAGACCGCCGGTACACAGGTACAGGACGCCGGTGATCCATTTGTTCATGTAGAATCGATGAACGCCGAACACGCCCAAAAACGTCAACAAGACCCAGGCGATGGTATAGTCCCAGGGGCCTTCTAAGTAGCGGCGGTCGGCCCGCCGGTCCATCAACGGAATCAGGAAAAAATCGATCAGCCATCCGACCAGCAGCAAGCCGCCGGTGAAGAACCACAACGTGCCGGTCAGCTTCTTGCCATAGTAAAAGCGGTGCGCTCCAGTGAAGCCGAGCACCCATAGGGCGTAGCCGACCAAGAGCGAATGGCTGTCGTTGTCGCCAGTCATAGCATATCGAGCGTGGTAGGGATGGGAGTAGGCGGCGGTGGTCATGACGTTCGTTCTTTCAAAATATAACGGGGCGGACATGGTCTGGGCTGCCCGAGCCCGTGTTGTAGGAGTATTCGCCGCGGCCGCGGCATTCTTGGCTTTTTTTGGTCCCAGGGGTGGTCCCGGCGGGCTCGCGGGCACGGCCCTGCGGAAAACCGGCCCGGCCCGCGGCCCCGTTTGACCAAATCAGCTTGTCCCGGTTAGGGTTAGGCAAAATTCCTCAGAGGTCGACGACCAACCGTGCCGGTTGACGAGCATCCCCTGGCGCGAGCGGCGCCGGGATCGATTGTTTGTCGGTCTCGAAAGTCCCCTCTGGCGTCGGCCCGGTCACCGCGCGGACGTCCGATTCTCACCAGGCTATTGAGCAGCAGGCAAGGCAGCGTTCGCATTGGAAAACGAGTCGATCCCGATCACCGCCCCCAAGTTCACCCGCTTCGATCAGTTGGGTTTGTCCGACGTCATGATGGAAGCTTTGCGCGAGGCGGCTTACGTCGAGCCGACCCCGATCCAGGCCGGCTTGATCCCGCACGCGCTAGCGGGCGAAGACGTGCTGGGTCAGGCTCGCACCGGGACCGGCAAGACAGCCGCCTTTGCCATTCCCATACTGGAAGGGCTCGTCGCACACAAAGACGCCGGCGGGGTTCAGGCGATCGTTCTGGTCCCCACCCGCGAGCTGGCCGTGCAGGTTCGCGACGAGGTGGTCAAGCTGTCGCACGGCCGCAAGGTGCATACGGTGGCGTTGTACGGCGGCAAGCCGATCCGCAGCCAGATTGAAAAGCTTCGCCGCGGCGCGGATGTGGTCGTCGGCACGCCCGGCCGGGTGCTGGACCACCTCGGCCGCAAGACGCTGCTCACCTCGGCCATTCGGTTCGTCGTTTTGGACGAAGCCGACCGGATGCTCGACATCGGCTTTCGGCCCGACATCGAAAAGGTGCTTCGGCAATGTCCGCAGTCGCGGCAGACGCTGCTCTTGTCGGCCACGGTGGCGCCGCCCATCGAACGGCTGGCCAAGCGCTACATGCGCGACCCGGTGTCGCTCAACTTTTCACCCAAGGAACTGTCGGTCGAGACGATTCAACAGTTTTATTTCACGGTCGACAATGACCGGAAGTTCGATCTCTTGGTGCGGCTGCTGAAGCGCGAACAACCCAAGCAATCGATCATTTTCTGTCGCACCAAGCGGGGCACCGACCGCGTGCACCGCAAATTGCAAGACAAACTTCCCAGCGTGGATTGCATCCACGGCGACCTGGCCCAGAGCGCTCGGGATCGCGTCATGAGCCTGTTTCGAGAGGGAAAGGTAACCTGCCTGGTGGCCACGGACGTGGTGGGCCGGGGGATCGACGTGTCGGGCATTTCGCACATCATCAACTACGACATCCCGGAATTCTGCGACGATTACGTGCATCGCGTTGGCCGCACCGGCCGAATGGGCCGCGAAGGAGTGGCGTTCACTTTCGTCACGCCCGAGGAAGGGCCTGAATTGACGCGGATTGAGATGCGGATCAATCGCGTTCTGCAGCGCGACGAGATTCCCGAGTTTCAAGCGGTTTCACGAACGCAGCGGACGCCGCCTGTCGCGGCGCCGACTGAGCCGCAGTCGGCCGATGGCGCCCCGCCTGCGCCGGAAGCCGACGCGGAAAAGAAACCAGCCCCGCCCATGTCGTCCAAAGGCCGCCCGCGTCGGCGAATTCGCCGTGCACTGTGAGCGACGGCGGCGCATGAGCCAGCCTTGGCCCAAGATTCTCGTGACGCGCTACAATTTGACCCGTAGCGTGCCGGCCGACGTTTGACCTTCGGCGTTCGCGGAGATTCTGCCCTGCAGCACGTCCAAGAACCAGCCCACCGGATTGCCTTCGCCGTCCAACAAGGTGTTGTTGGGCGACTCGTTGACCGGGTCGAGGGACAAATGGGCCGTGTAGCCGTTATTGATCGGATTGATGAGGGCCCTGTCGGGGATGTAGGGGCCGTAAGGATAGCTCGACGATGGCGTTGCTGAGATGGCGCCCGCGGCGTTGCTGTACTTGGTCAGGTGATCGCCGAAATCGTCCAGGTTCGTGAATCCTGGCAGCCGGCCATTGTGATCGACTTTGAACCGCTCAAACGCAACGCGGATGGCTTGCAGGTTTTGCATCAGGACCGCATCTTTGGCGTCCGTCGACGTATCGCCGAACATCGACACCGCGGCGCCGGCCAACACGCCCAGGATCGTCACCACGAGCAGCACCTCGACCAGTGTGAACGCGTTCCGCGCTACGGTTCCCCGGCGCGGGTGGAGCGGATGTGCGTTGGAACGCGGCCACATGACGGGTCTGCCGGCCAGGAAAATTGATCGCCTAGTACAAACCTACCTCACTTTGGCCCCTGTCGTTGCCGACGAATTGGGACGGCCGTGCCTGGCCCTAAGTCATTGTCTCCCTTGGAGAACGGGCGAATCGTGTCGGTCCCCCCAACGCCGATGATCGCCCCCGGCGGACGAGAAAAACGACGCTCTCGCCGCGCTGTGTTGTTCCGGGACAGGTCCCCTGACCTTGGTTCTGCCTCATCGGTCGGATAGACAGCGCGCCGCGGGATCACTTAAATGGAGGTTTCAGCGGCTGCCCATCAACCGCCTTAGTTGACGATCGACAGCAAGCGTTTGCCGCGTCGGCGTGTTTCGTACTTGTCGCCATGGCGGCGTCCTCCCAACAGCGCCGGACGGCGAAGCGTTCCCCCCCTCACAGATTTGCCGAGCCCGTTTCCATGCAAGCATGTTCCGAAAAACCGACCGCCCCGAGCTGCGACGTGGTGATCCGCAATGGCCAAGTGTTCGACGGCTCGGGCCGGCCGGCCGTCGTGGCCGATGTGGCCATCGAAGGCCGCAAGGTGAAGGCCATTGGGCCGCGGTTATCCGAAGTGGGTCGCGACGAAGTCGACGCCAGCGGCTGTTGGGTCACGCCCGGTTTCTTGGATTTGCACACGCATTACGACGCAGAAATTGAGGCCATTCCGTCGCTCGACGAATCGGTGCGCCATGGCGTGACGACGATTGTCATGGGCAACTGCTCGCTGTCCGCCGCGCTGGGAAGCAAGAAGGACATCTTGGACCTGTTTTGCCGCGTGGAAAGTTTGCCGCGAGAAGTCCTTTCCCATTGGATCGGGGATGAAATTCCGTGGCGCAATGTGCGCGAATATTACCAACATCTGGAGACGTTGCCGATCGGCCCCAATGTGGCCACGTTCCTCGGCCACTCGTCGTTGCGGGCGCACGTCATGGGCATGGAACGCAGCCTGACGGTCGCCAAGGCCGAGCCGGAAGAGATCAACAAGATGCGCGCGATCACGGAAGAGGCGCTGCAGGAAGGCTACTTGGGGCTGTCGATTGACATGCTCCCTTGGCATCGTCTGGACGGCGAACCTTTCAAAGGCATTTCGGTTCCGTCGCAGCACGCCCACCCCAGCGAATATCGGCGGCTGGCCGACGTCATTCGCCATTACGGCCGCGTGCTGCAAGCCACGCCCAACGCGCTGACGCGGCGCACCGTGGCCTTGCTGGCGATGATGAGCACCGGCGTGCTTCGTAAGCCGCTGAAGACGACGGTCGTGGCGGCCATGGATGTCAAGACCAACCGCAGCATTTACCGGATGGCCACTACCATCGGCAATCTGGTCAACCATGTGTTTCGCGGCAATCTTCGCTGGCAAGCTTTGGCCGAGCCGTTTTTGAACTACTGCGACGGCGTGTTCACACCGCTGTTCGAGGAGTTCCCCACGGGAGTGGCGGCCATCACCGCCGACTCCGACCAGCGGCGGGCGATGTTCGCCGATCCCAAATTCCGCGCCGCCTTCCGTCGCGATTGGGAAACGCGCGGGCAGCGGGTGTTTCACCGCGACTTGCACGACATGTTCGTGATCGCCTCGCCCGTGGCCAGCCACGCCGGCAAGTCGTTTAAGCAAATCGCCGAAGACGCCGGCAAAGAGCCGCTGGAACATTTCATGGACCTGATGGTCGAGCACGACACGTTGATCCGCTGGAAGACCGTGGTCACCAACGATCGCCCACAGCAGCGGCAGTATCTACTGGCCCACGACACGACGCTGCCGGGCTTCAACGACTCAGGGGCCCATGCCCGCAACATGGCGTTTCAAGACGGCGGGTTGCAGATGTTGCAGCAGGTGTTGGTCAATCCCGAGCTGATGCCGATCGAAAAGGCGGTGCATAAACTCACACAAAAATCCGCCGAATGGCTGGGATTGGACGCCGGTTCGCTGGCGCCCGGCAGTTGGGCCGACCTGAACGTAATCGATCCGCAAAAGCTTCGCGACGGACTAGGCGATCCGGTCGAGGTGCACGATCCACG
>CAYWTU010000256.1:0-6163 GCA_964461275.1 uncultured Pirellulales bacterium
GCCCGTCGGCGCCAGGGACCTTTACCCCAGCAATTCAAGGACTAGGCCATGGTGATTGAATTCCGCTGCACGAAGTGCGGCAGCTTGCTGCGGACGCCCGATGAGACGGCCGGCAAGATGGCCAAGTGTCCCACCTGCGAAAACGTACTGCCGATTCCGCAGACGTCGACCGCTGGCGGTCCGCCTCCCGTGCAGCCGCCGGGGGGCAACCCGTTCGCCGCTCCGGCTGCTCCCAACTTCCCGCCGGCGTCGGACAACCCCTATCAATCGCCGGCCGCGGCGCCGCCCGGGGCGGCCATCGATTATTCCGCGGCGGGCCAAGTTCCGATCACGCCCTCTCCTTTGGAGGTGGGCGAGGTCATGCGGCGGAGCTGGACGATTTTTAAGGCCAACGCTGGGATGTGCATCGTCGGGGCGATCGTAGTGCTGGTCGTTCAATACGCTGTGCAAATCGCCTCCAACCTGGTGGTCTTACCGCTGGGAATCGCAATGCCCGACCAGCAGCTACTTCTGGCCGTGGCCCAGATAGCTTCTGTCTTTGCCGTTCAAGTTTTTTCGTGCTGGATCGCCTTGGGACAGATGCGGTTTTTCATGCGGATTGCCCGCGGCGGCGAACCTGAGATCGGCGATCTGTTCACCGGATCCATGGGCTTCCTTGCCAACTTGACCGCTATGATCATCTACATGGTGGCGGTGACCGCGCTGATGCTGGTCTGCATTGGTCCGGGCATTGCCATCGGGTTTGCCACGGGCGACCAGACGGTTGGCATGGTTGTGGGCATCATGGGAGGATTGATTGCCTTCGTGGTACTGTTGTATCTCGTGCTTACGTACGGCCAGTTCATGTATGCCATCGCCGACCGCAATGTCAGCGCTATGGAAAGCTTCCGCATTAGTTCGGCAATCATGTCAGGCAACCGCATGTCGCTGTTCGTCTTGGGAATTCTGATCAGCCTGGTAGCGCTTCTGGGGCTTTTGGCCTGCTGTGTGGGTATGCTGGTGGCCATACCCTATGGCTGGCTCTGTCTTACCGTCGCTTATCTTATGATGAGCGGTCAGCCGACCGCTGGCGGGCCGCCCACAGCTTAACTGTTGACCCCAGAGAATCACCCCAACCGGTTCGCTCCAAACCAGATTACGCCTTTACTCCAACGAGGTCCGCCATGGTCGATCAACCTCAGCCCGATCAGCCGCACTGCACGTTGCAAACCAACCCCAATCAGCTCCGCCAACAACTTTCGCCCGAGCAATTCCACGTCACTCAGGAAAAAGGAACCGAGCGGGCCTTTACCGGCGAGTACTGGAAGACCAAGACCGCAGGCATGTACCACTGCGTCTGTTGCGGCGAGCCGCTGTTCGATTCGGACACGAAGTTCGACTCGGGGACCGGTTGGCCCAGCTTCTGGCAACCACAGACCGCCGACGCCGTGGCCACCGAGACCGACGGCAGCTACGGTATGGTTCGCACCGAAGTCACGTGCAAGAAGTGCGGAGCCCACCTGGGGCATGTGTTCGACGACGGCCCGCGGCCGACCGGCCTGCGATACTGCATCAATTCGGCGTCGCTTAAACTGCACGAGCGCGGCGCGTGACACGGGCTTTACGCTCCGCCGACGAAGGGCTTGACCCAGCCGCTCACTTTCAGCGGCTGACGCGGCTGTTGGCTTTGGAGGCACAGGCCGAAGCCGCCCGCGTGGTTGAGCGGACGGCCCGCCTGTCGGCGGCCGACGCTGAGCGCTCCGGCCTGGCGCTGGTGGGCCTGGCGGCGGACGATCAGGACGCAGGCCTGGGTGGGCGATACCTCGTCCGGCTGGTCAAGCGCTCGCGAACGCCGCTCCCCTGGACGCGGCTGGACACCGGCAGTCCGGTCGTCATGTCCAGCCCCAGCCGTCCGTCGTCGCCGCTGCGCGGCGTGATTTCCGAGCGCGATCGGAACGTGGTGTGGGTGGCGCTGACGGCGCTGCCCGACGACGTCGACGAATACAACGACTGGCGGCTCGACCTGGCGCACGATGAAATCGCCCGCAACCGGCAGCAGGCGGCCATGACCCGCGCCCTGTCGGCTCGCGCGAGCGCCCTGGCTCGGCTCCGCGACGCGCTGCTTGGCCGGCAGGCCGCCGAGTTCGAGCCGCCGAAACAACCGCTCGACGATCTGCCGCGGGTAAACGGGGCCCAGCGGGCGGCGATTGAGCTGGGGCTGGCCGCTCGCGACGTGGCCCTCATCCATGGTCCGCCCGGCACGGGCAAGACCACCACGCTTGTCGAGTTGATCCGGCAGGCAGTGGCCCGGGGCGCCAAGGTATTGGCCTGCGCTCCGAGCAATCTGGCGGTCGACAATGTCTTCGAGCGGCTGCTGTCCGCCAACGTCGAAGCGGTCCGCCTGGGGCATCCCGCGCGGGTCCTGCCCGAGCTGCGGGCGCACACGCTCGACGTGCTGGTCGACGAGCACCACGACGTCCGCGTGGCCCGCAAGCTGGTCAAGGATGCCTGGGCCCTGTTTCGCAAGGCGGGCCGCTACACTCGAGCCAAACCTGCGCCCGGCGCCAAGCAGCAAATGCGCGAAGAGGCCCGCGCGCTGTTGGCCGACGCGCGGCGCCTCGAGGCGCTGGCGATGAAGCAAATTCTGGACTCGGCCGACGTGTTATGCGCGACGCTGACGGCGTTGGACGACGAACTGCTCGGCAGCCGCCAGTTCGACTTGGTGGCGATCGACGAGGCGTGTCAGTGCACCGAGCCCGCTTGTTGGACCGCCATCGGCCGCGGTGAGAAACTGGTGCTGGCCGGCGACCACTGTCAACTGCCCCCCACGGTGCTCAGCGATACGGCCGCAGCCGAAGGATTCGGCGTGAGCTTGTTCGAGCGGCTGATGCAACGGGAGGATGCCAATTGGTCGAGGCTGCTCACCGTACAGTATCGCATGCACCAGGCGATCATGGGTTTCTCGTCCGCCGAATTCTACGGCCAAGCGCTCCTGGCCGACACGGCCGTGGCAGGACATCTCCTGAGTGAACTACCCCAGGTGACGCTGGGGCCTCTGACTGCAAAGCCGCTGGAGTTTATTGACACGGCTGGCGCCGGTTGTGACGAGGAGCCAGAGCCCGACGGCGAGAGCCGGCTCAACCCCGGCGAAGCCGAATTGGTGTGTCGCAAAGTACAGCAACTTTTGGCCGCGGGCGTACCAGCCGCCGACATAGCGGTGATTACCCCCTACGCGGCCCAGGCCAGGCGCCTGCGCGAACTCTTGACCGTGCCGGGCCTGGAGGTGGACAGCGTCGACGGATTTCAGGGACGCGAGAAAGAGGCGGTGGTGATTTCGCTGGTGCGGTCCAACCGGGAAGGCGAGATCGGCTTCTTGGCCGATGTGCGCCGCATGAACGTGGCCCTGACCCGCGCGCGGCGCAAGCTGCTGGTGATCGGCGACAGTGCCACGCTGGCAGCGCATCCGTTCTATCATCGGCTGTTGGAGTACATCGAAACCCACGGCTCGTATCGGACGATCTGGGAAGAGGGCGACTCGTAGCGGCCGTGTCGATTTGCGGTGGCATCCAGCCGAGGATTCTGGCCCGCGCTCTCGTAGGCGAACATAGCGAAAACGGTTTGGCCGCCCGCTTGCTCATGGCGTGCCCGCCGGCGCAAACCAAGCGTTGGACAGAGCGGTCGATCCCGGAAACGGTCGAACTTGCTTTTGCCGAAATGGTTGGCCGGCTGTTCGCCCTACAGCCGATGTGCGGACCTGATTCGACGTTGGTGCCGGTGGTGATGCAACTGACACCCGAAGCCAAGCGATGTTGGTGCGATTGGTACAACAGACACGCTGAAGAGCTGAGTCAGTTAACCGGCCCGCTGGCCGCCACGTTCTCAAAGATTGAGGAAACCGCGGCGCGGCTGGCGCTCGTCATCCACATCGTACGCCAAACGGCGAATGACGAAACCGCTGATCCACATTGCGTCGATGCCGAGTCGATGCAGGCTGGCATCGAGCTTGCAAAATGGTTTAGAGCCGAACAGCGGCGTTGCTACGGCGTGCTGGCCGAGAGCGACGAGCAACGCGACCAGCGGCGACTTGTCGAGTGGATGGCACGCAAAAGGGGACCGGTGACGGCCCGCGAAGTTCAACAGGGCTGCCGGTGGCTGCGGGCTGCCGGCGCTGCGGAAGCGGCCCTCGATCAATTGGCAAAGGCCGGCTGCGGCGCTTGGCGGAACACGCCAGCGACGCTCAGCGGGGGGCGTCCGTCGCGGGTGTTTGAGCTGTCAACGTCACCTGCTGTCTACGAAACCCAAGAAAACCACGGCGAAAACGAGGGTTCCGTAGACGTAGACAGTTTAGACGCGCCGGAAATTGACCCCTTGGACGCGGCCAACGGCGAGCTTCTGGCCGTCGCGGATGACCAGTGGGGTGAAATATGAGCGTGGCCCAACTGCTTTCGGACCTAGGTCAGATCGGCATCCATTTGGAAGCCAACGGCGAGCGTCTGCGGTATTGCCCCCGGTCGGCCCTGATGCCAGACCTGTTGGCCCGGCTGAAAGCCAGCAAGGCCGAGTTGTTGGCGCTGATGCAACGCGACCGACCGGCTTCACCAGAGGCCGCACAATCGACGCCGAACGTCTTCGACGGCCCAGGGGTCAAACAACCCGAGCGACCGGCAGAACGCATCCTGGCGCGTTCCCAATTCAGTGCGAAGCCGTGCGAAAGGTACCAGCCGGTATGCCGCTGCGGTTCGACCACCTGGCAGGACGTGCCGATTCACGATGGCCAATCGGTCCGCCGCGACTGCGCCCGCTGCCGGCGGTTCTTGTCCTTCGCGGTGTGGTACGGAAAGGCCGCCTTGAGTTGACAAACAACCACAATAACCATATCATACTCGCATCATGCCAAACGTAGTTCTGCTGTACGATGCGGCATTGCAACTGGGCGACCTGCCCAAACCGATCAAGGCCCGGATGGTGGAACTGATGGTCCGCTTGGCCGAGTGGCCCGACGTGAGCGGGGCCAAGCCGCTGTCGGGCAAGCTGGCCGGACACTATCGGCTACGAACGGGAGACTACCGCTTGCAGTTTCGCATCCAAGGCGGGGAAGTTTGGATTGAACAGGTTGGGCACCGCGACGGCTTTTACGATGAGGGTTCGCCATGATTGGACTGCAACGCATTGAAGTTGCCGGGCAACGGTTTGTCCTGTTGCCCGAGGGAGAATACGAACGGCTGTGCGCGCGGGCCAGTGAAACCGTTCCGGTCAACGACGACAGCCTGCCCGCGCTGCCCAAGCCCGACAGGCACGGCAACTTTCCGGCGGCGGAGTATGCCCGGGTGAGTTTGGCCCGCGATATCATTCGCGACCGACGGGCGGCCGGATTGACCCAAGAGGCGCTGGCCAAGATGGCCGGCACCCGTCAAGAAACAATCTCTCGCATTGAGAGCGGCACGTACACGGCTTCGACACGGATGATTGAACGGCTCGACCGCGCGTTGAAAAAGGCCCTCGCCAAGAAAGGCAAGTAACCATGGCCAGCATTTCCCGTGACCCCAACGGCACGCGACGGGTTTTGTTCGTCGCCCCCGACGGCAGTCGCAGAACTGTATATCTCGGAAAGGTTTCACAGCGCGCCGCTGAGGCGGTCAAGTATCGGGTCGAGCAGTTGGTGGCCGCCAAGTTGACCGGCCACGCGGTCGAAGCGGACACGGCCCGTTGGCTGGCCGAACTGCAACCAGCGACGGCCAACAAGCTGGCTGCCGTCGGGCTGATTCCCAAGCGCGAGCGAACCGCGTCGGCGGCGCTGGGGCCGTTTTGTGAAAGCTACATTGCAGGCCGCGCGAATTTGAAGCCCAACACGAAGCGAAACTACGAAGCCACCAAGCGGCTATTGGTTGAGCACTTCGGGGCGGGCCGGCCGCTGTCGAGTATCACCCCGGGTGACGCCGACGATTGGCGGGAAACATTGCTCAAGCGGTTGTCTGCGGCAACGGTAAGCCGAGAAGTCAAGCGCGCCCGGCAATTCTTTCGTGCAGCGGTGCGTCGGCGATTGATTGCCGAGAACCCGTTTGTCGATCTGTCGGCCCCGGCGCAAGTGAACAGCAGCCGCGAGCACTTCATCGGACCCGAAGATACGCTGAAGTTGCTCGCGGCCTGCCCCGATTCGCAGTGGCGATTGATTGTCGCCCTAAGC
>CAYWTU010000257.1:0-6154 GCA_964461275.1 uncultured Pirellulales bacterium
ATCCCGACCAGCACCGGTCCAGCCAACTGCAAACCGTCCACGGCGGTCAGATCATAGACGGGCCCCACGACTTCCCAGTGGGGACGCGGCAGGAACAGGTGTTCATTCTCCGGCGGTAAGAACGATTCGACCGACCCAGGCGAAACCAGTCCCGTGACTTGCAATGACAGGCCACGACCGATCGCCAGGGCGCCGGGAAGCGTCACCGGGTGGGCCAACGACAGCACCGTCTCGTCGCCCTGGATGAGCGCCAACAGCTCGAGGCCCGCCTGCACCGCGTCGATCTTGGCCAATTGCACCTTGGCCAGGAGAAAGTCCTTGTCGGATGGAACCGCCTCGAATCCCGTGCCGTGGAGAAAGCCCAGTTCCAACACCTGATCGCCGGTCAGGCCGTTGAGACAATCTTCGATGGCGCACAGCTTGTCGATCGCGCCGGGGATGTTGCCGGCGCCCAGAGCGGCTCGGGCCTGCGCCCATTTTTCCAAGAGCATCTGGTTGCTTTCCAGATGGGACGCGTAGCTGAAATCGCAGCCCATCCAAAGCGCCGTCGCCCAAGTGTCGAACTCCGTGAGCTCCTCGATCAACCGCATTCCCAGGTCTTCGTCAAGCGCTTTGACGGCGGGCAGTTTGTTGATGAATTCGGCCACCACGTTCTGTGCTCGTGCCCGGGCCTCGGGAGGCGTGGCGGTAAGGTTGACCGCGGCGACGACAGTGGCATAGTTTTCGGGCATGTCGCAAAGGAGCTGCAACAAATCGCGGCTGGCCTGCTCCCGAACTTCGTAATCGTCGTTGTCCAGGGCCGTCAGTAGGTCATCGACATCGCCGGCCACATTTGGCCGCGCGGAGACGGTCAGCGCCAACGCGCCTGCCAACAACATCGCCCACCATTGCCAGCCGACGCCTCCGGCACAGATCATCCGCCAGGGCCGAATCACGAATCGGCCGGTGCGATCCAGCAGCAGCGGCGAGTGCATCGCTTCGCCTCCTCGGATGGCCTCGGCGCCGTTCGGAATGAAGCGTGCCGAACGACCGGCGGTGTGTTGAGGACGAATCTTATTGCTTCATTGTCGGTCGCACGTTGGCCATTGCAAGCATCGCGCAATCGAATGGTTAACGATTCGTTTCTGGCGGCACGCCGGCTCGCGTACTGGCTGGGACGACGGAAGTCGCCTCTCAAGGTAAGTAAATGCCGCAATTGCGTGACGCCGCGTCGGTTGTCCGACAGCGGCTGCGCTCCTTGAGCCCGCTGGGCAAGAACGTCAACGTCCGGGAACGGCTCTGAATCTGATTGCCGGCCGGCGCGCAGGCCCCTGCCGTCATGAAACTGCAGGGCTATCGCTGATCGAAGCGCATCGAGAACAGCAGAACGTTCTCTTTTCTCTACGACACAAGCTCGCGAACCGGCTCTCGGTGGTCCAAAAGATACTGCGGCCGACCGGCGTGATCGGCAATGGTCGTGGAGCGCGGATCGATGCCCATGTTGTAGTACACCGTCGCCAGCACCTCTTGTAGGTGGACTGGGCGATCCTTAGGAACTTCGCCCAACCGGTTCGTCGAACCGATCACCTGGCCGGCGCGGATTCCGCCGCCCGCCAGAAGGGCGCATGAAACGGGGGGCCAGTGGTCGCGGCCGCCGTCCTTGTTGATCTTGGGCGTGCGGCCAAATTCGCCCCACACCAGCACGGAAACGTCATCCAACATGCCGTGCCGCTCGAGATCTTCCACCAGCGCCGTTACACCCTGATCGAGCATCGGCATCTCGGTGCGGGCCTGACCAAAATTGTTGCCATGCCAGTCCCAACGGCTGAACGCCAAGGTAACGCAGCGAACGCCGGCCGAAACGAGCCGCCGGGCGACCAGAAAGTTGTCGAGCAGCCGGGGACCGCCGTCGTCTTTGTTTTCGTTGAAACCCCGGCCGTAACGGTCGCGCAGGGCCGGGTCTTCCTTTTCGATGTCCAGCGCCGCCAGCAGTTTCGGACTCGTGAAGACCTCGAAGGCCCGCTGGTTGAAGGCGTCCATCCCGTCCATCATGCCACTGGCGTCCGCCTGACGACGGAATCGATCGAACGTAGTAAGCAACGCCTGGCGATCGCCCAGTCGATCCAGCGTCACGCCGTTGAGCACCATGTTGGCCATCCCTTCGCCGTCCGGCTTGAAGGGAGCGAACGACTTGCCCAAGAAACCGGGCTCGCCGGGGTTGGCCCACGGCATGTGCCCCATCTTTGGCGCCAAGCCCACAAACGGCGGCAACGCGGCGTCAATGGGCCCCATCAACTTCGACACCGCCGAACCGACGCAGGTGTGCCCCATGTTCGGCGCCATTTGACGGCTGGTCCAGCCGCCGTTGCACTGAAAAGAGGCGTGCTCGCCATCGCAACCCACGACGCTGCGGATGATGGCGTAGCGCTGCATCGTCCGAGCAAGCCGCGGAAAAAGCTCACAGATGTCGATGCCCGGCACGCTGGTGTGGATCGGATTGAACGGTCCACGAATCTCAGTAGGGGCGTCGGTCTTGAGGTCCCACATATCCTGGTGCGGCGGCCCGCCCGGCAGGAAGATCATGATGCAGGCCTTGTTCGACGAACGAATTCCGGCTGCCGACTCCGCCTTCAGAATCCCAGGCAAGGCCAACCCGCCCATGGCCAACCCGCCTACCTGAAGAAACTCGCGGCGGGTCACCCCGTCGCAAAACGGACGTCGTCGCTTGCCGAATACCGTCAGCATCGCGATTACTCCTGGGGCCAATAAAAAGCAATCCGCTGCCCGGGCCGCGCACGCATCGTACCACAGCCGGGCCGCACAAGTCCCTAGAGCCTGTCGGGGCTCATCGAACCTGCGCCTAGATCATATCAAAACCAATTGATGCGAACAAGCGAATCCTCGGGCCGGCCCCGTCGCGCAACCGCTATACTCCACAAAGATTTCCAACGATTTCCCGCCATGGGCCGACCATTGCCGGGGTCGCCAACGGGCGGTTCGGTTCGCGCGATAGACAGCAGATTTAACCCGTAGCAAAGGCCGACTTGGATGAATAGCGCCAGTGACGACACAGAAGCAGCCGCCGGCGGGCGGTGGCAGGCGATTGGCTCGCGCGAACGGCGGGTGCTCGGCGTGCTGATCGAAAAAGCGATCACCTCTCCCGACACTTACCCGCTGACGCTCAACGCCTTACGGGTGGGTTGCAACCAGAAGTCGAGCCGACATCCGCTCATGGAGCTCGACGAATCGGACGTCGAAGAGGCGCTCGAGAAGCTTCGCCAGTTGGGGGCCGCTACGGAGATGTTCGGAAGCGGCCGCGTGGCCCGGTTTCGACATCAGGCCTACGACTGGCTCGGCGTGAACAAGACCGAGATGGCGATCATGGCCGAGTTGTTGCTCCGGGGAGCGCAAACCGAAGGCGAGCTACGCGGCCGGGCGTCGAGGTTCGAATCAATCGCCGACCTCCCAACTTTGCGAACGCACCTAGCGGCGCTACAGACGCGAAAGCTGGTGATTTCGCTGACGCCCGAGGGCCGCGGCCACATGGTCAGCCATGGGTTGTACTTGGATCGGGAACTGGACAAGGTTCGTGCCGAGGCCGGCACAGTGGCGCACGGCGCAGCCGGCGCTGACGAAAGGGAGGCCAGCACGCCGGTTCGCGCTGTCGCGTCCCCCTCGGAACCGGACCGCGGGGACATGGCGGCACTCGAGCGGGAGGTGCAGGCGCTGCGCGGTCAGATCACCGAACTGCGTCAGCAACTGGAAGAGGTTTCGGCGCACGTCGAGCGCGGAAGGCAAGAGGTCGCCGAGCTGCGAGCCGCGCTGGGGGGGTAAGCGCGTCCTGTGCGACAATACCGGCGCACCGAGCCAGCGCCGCTTGGTGACTGAAATAGTTGTAAACTTTTGTGCCCGTCGCGGGTTTGTGGTTCAATTTGACGACTTCGGCCACTGGCAAATGACTAGCGCTACCGAGCACGAAATATGCTGCACGAAATCGTGACCATCACGGACCCCGTCACAGGCGCCGTGGCTCGGATCGCGCCGGCGCTGGGCTTCAACTGCTTTAGTTTCCAAGTGCCGCATGCCGGCGGCCTGTTGGAAACGCTTTGGGCGGCCGACGATTTCACGGCCGGAACGGCCCGCCCCTCGGGCAGCGGCATCCCACTGTTGTTTCCCTTTCCCGGTCGAATTCGCGGACAGCGGTTTTCGTTTCAGGGCCGACAGTTTCAATTGCCGGGCGACGACGGCCGCGGCAACGCGATCCACGGCTTCGTGCTGAATCGGCCCTGGCAGGTGACGGAGCAAACCGCCAGCCGCGTGCTGGGGATGTTCACCGCTTCGCAGGTTGATCCGGAAATTCTCAAACATTGGACCGGCGACTTTCAGTTGTCGGTCAGCTACGAAGTCCGCGGGCAGGCGCTGGTCAGCCAGATTCGGGTGGTTAATACCGGCCCAGGCGATCTGCCGTGCGCCTTCGGAACGCATCCCTATATCCGTGTGCCGCTGGGCGGTCCGAGCGCCGATAGCTGCCACGTGAACGTGCCGGCCAAGCGCTATTGGCAACTGGATGGGTTGCTGCCGACCGGCGCGAAGCTGCCAGCCACAGGCCAGCGAGGCTTGGCCACGGGCATGAATTTCGCCGACACGTTGTTCGACGATGTGTTTACTGATTTGGAGTTTGCCCACGACGCCTGCGAAGCCAGCATTGCCGATCGTGGCAGCGGGCGCCGATTGACGATGAGCTTCGACCGCAACTTCCGTGAGTGCGTGGTATACAATCCGCCGCATCGGCAGGCCATTTGTTTGGAGCCCTACACCTGCGTGCCCGACCCGTATTTCCTGGCCGCGCAAGGCCACGAGACGGGGCTCAAGATTTTGCCGATGGGCGGCGTCTGGGACATGCAAATCGCGATTCGCGTCGACTAAGCGTCGCGTACTGCCGCGTAGCCAGGGGATGGATCGAATGGGCGAATTCACGGGCAAGACGGCGCTGGTGACTGGGGGTTCCCGAGGAATGGGCCGCGCCACGGCGTTGCGGTTGGCCCGCGAAGGGGCCAATGTCGCCATCAGCTATGCCTCGCGGCACGAAACGGCCGCCGAAGTGGTCCGTGAGATTCAGGGCCTAGGTCGCGAGGCGTTGGCGGCGGCGTGCGATGTGGCCCGCGGCGAGGACGTCGACCGTTTGGTGAACAAAACCCGCGCCGCGCTGGGGCCCATCGATCTATTGGTCCACTGCGGCGCCATCAGCAACTTGAAGAGCCACGAGCAGTTGACGTTTGCCTGTTGGCAGGAAACGATCGACGTCAATTTGCACGGCGCGTTCCGCGTTGTATTTGCGGTCAAGGACGAGATGATTCGCCGCCAGTACGGTCGAATTGTCACCTTGTCGTCCATTGCCGCCCTGCGGCCGAGGGCTTTGCAGATCCACTACGCGACGGCCAAGGCCGGCGTGATCGCCCTGACGCGATGTTGCGCCGAGGCATTCGCTCCGCACGTGCGCATCAATTGCCTGGCGCCAGGGTTGACCGAAACGGAAATGGTCCACGTGTTGCCAGACGACCGACTAGCCAAGCTGGTCGAGGATACACCGCTCAAAAGAATCGGCACGCCAGAGGATATGGCGGGCGTGATTCGGTTTCTCCTCAGCGACGAATCGAGCTTCATGACCGGCCAAACGCTGGTGCACGACGGCGGGAGGGTGATGTTGCCGTGAGAATTCTTAAGAGGTAAACAAACAACCGCCCGCGAAGCAGCCATCACCCGAGGATCATTGACAACCCGCACCGTTGTTTGGCGGAATCGAGAGGCGCCGGCCCATGTCGAAGCTGCCTGACAGCATCGTTCCCACACTGGCCCAACGGATCTGCCCGGGCTGCGGGGCCACGGTTGAACCGGCTGCGGCCGCTTGCGTGCAGTGCGGAGTCCGGTTGCCAGCGGCGCGCCTGAGCCTGCCGGCGAGGTCGACGGCGCCGTGGTCTGAACAGCGATTGCCACTGATGGCGATACTTTTTTTCGGCTTCGGGCCGTTCGCCCTGCCGTGGCTATGGCGAAGCGGCGCGTTCGGCCGCGGCGCCAAAGTGGCGCTGAGCCTGGCGGTGTCCGTTTATTTCGCCCTTGTGTGCTGGGCCGGCTGGTGGGCGATGGGGTTTCGGTGGCGCTCCGGACGGCAGCTTTG
>CAYWTU010000258.1:0-6138 GCA_964461275.1 uncultured Pirellulales bacterium
GGATTTGGCAACACGCTCATCCCACTTCCGGCGCATGGACTTCCGGTTCTTGGGGTCGGCGGCCGGCAGATCAAACGGAACGCAAATGGTGTAGTGCGTAAGGTTGGGGTGAGCATTGAGTGCTGCGGCAACCGACTCGTCCAGTTGTTTCCACTGTGCTTGACCCAAAGTCTCGAAAAACTTTGCTTGCCAGCCGCGTTCGGTCTGATCGGGAAATGTCCAGTACGCCTCGACTCCTCCGTCGGGTGTGCCGTTTCTCACGAACCGTGAGCCAACGGGGGCTGGCTCGCAGCCAGCCAATTGGCAGCACAGCTCCTCGAAGCCGTTGTTGGCCGAATTCCGAATCGGGCGAATTTGGTGAAAGGTGAGGTTCATCATCCTAAAACGCCTCAGGTACTCCGCTTCGTTCTTGCAGAAGCTGTCCGCGCCCGAATGGTGGAAGGCAACTGGAAGGGAATTCTACCACACGCCGCAAAACGATCCCCTGATTAACGGACATCCTGTCGCACGCGAAGGATGCCTCGCGGCGATGAGAACTTTCTTTTCGTTGAGGGGGCACATCCCCCAGGGCCGTCAAGGACAGGCCCTACGGGCGGCAGGCATGGGGCCCTCCAGTCTTCCGCGCTGCGCTTGTGCAGACCGGCAGCCTCCCACGCCGGCCGTCCTTGACCGCCCTTCCCCCTTTGCTTTGGACCTTCGTCCCGGCTGCCCAAAAGCAAGTGCTTTTTGGGCACCGGTTTTTTTCATTCTCAAGACGGAGGGTTTTGGCAGTGGCTACTACGACTGACGGCACGATTCGTGGCGACATCTATACCCGCATCACGGCTCGCATCGTCGAGCAGCTTGAGCGAGGCGGCGTTCTGCCTTGGCACAAGCCGTGGCACGCTGAGCACGCGGCCGGGCGTATTTCGCGGCCGCTGCGGCACAACGGGCAGCGTTACTCGGGCGTCAACGTTTTGAATCTTTGGCTGACCGCGGAATCGGCCGGCTATGTTTCGCCGTACTGGCTGACATTTCGCCAAGTCAAGGAACTGGGCGGGTTCGTTCGCAAGGGCGAGCATGGGACCGAAGTCGTCTACGCCTCGACATTCAAGAAGACCGAAACCGACGAGGCTGGCCTACACGACGTATGTGCGCTATTCACAAAAGTCGCACAACCAACCACGGAAAGGAGCTAGCCATGACCACCCAACACATCGAACTCTCGGAAGCGGCGTTTGACGCCCTGTTTCCGCTAATGACCAATCACTTGAACCCATACGCGTCGTGGGGTTTTGGCGAAGCCAATGGTTGTCTGTTCGAGACCTACGGTGAAGAACTGGCTTTCGTTCGTCAACAAGACCCAACGACTGTGTGGACCGTCGTTGACGCCGACGACGGCGACCAGTATGTCGTGAGCGGAATGCACTTCGTCAATCGCATAGGCTACTTGGTCAGCACCGTTCCGTTACCGTCGGGCGTTGAAGCACAGGTCCGCATTTCGACAGAGGGTTGCGATGACTGACCTTGACGACATCTTCGACGACCTGTTCCACGGCTGCGCCTGGCAAGCATACCTGGAGCAGGTGGCCATCGAAGGTGGCCCGCCCGATTGCGAGGCCACTCGCCAAGGGGCGTACGAGCTTTACGAGGCGGCCCTGGCGGAACGCCCGGCCAACCGCGTGCCTGCCCAGGCCCGTGATTCACTTTGACTGTCGGACCAAGCTCATGCTAATCTAGGTTGGAAAGGAACAAGCCATGTCTTTGTCGCCATCGGGCAGCGAAATCGCGATTTGGGAGCGGGTCATTCACACGGACCGCGCCGATCTGCCAGTCGAAGTCGCCCGCTACTTACTGGCGTTGTCGTTCGAGCAACCTGACCTGGACCGCATGCACGAACTGGCGGTCAAGAACCAAGCGGGCACACTCGATGCTGACGAGGCCGAGGAACTCCGCAACTATCGACAGATCGGTTTGCAACTCGACCTGCTGCGATCCAAGGCCCGACAGGCCATGCCGCGCGGCAACGCCTGAGGCACTGCCGCATGGACGCCGCACTCGTTCAACTCGTTCGCGAACGTGCTGGTAATCTTTGCGAGTATTGTCGCTTGCCTCAGACTTTGTCGTGCGTGCCGTTTGAAATCGACCACATCATCGCCCGCAAGCATGGCGGCCAAACGGTCGCCGAGAACCTGGCAAATTCTTGTTTCTATTGCAACAGTTCCAAGGGCTCGAACATCGCCGGCCTGGACTCGTTGGACGGCGCTTTGACGCGGCTCTATCATCCGCGGACGGATCAATGGCCGGATCATTTTGAGTGGGAGGGCCCGTCATTGCGAGGCCGCACGGCGATCGGACGAACGACGGTCCGCGTACTCAACATCAACGCGCCCGATTGCGTGCTCTTGCGAGCGGCGCTGGTCCGCGAAGGGGCGTTTCCACCTATCGCTGATGGCTAGGCTCGTCGAAAGAGATCGCATGAGCCAGCACCCGAAGGTCGTCATCATCTCCGGCGCAAACGGCAGCGGGAAATCGACGTCGGCCGCCAAGCTGTTGCTCGGCGCGCTCAAGGTTCAGCAGTTCGTCAATGCCGACACAATCGCTCAAGGGCTGTCGGCGTTCGCTCAACAGAGCGTGGCCATGCAGGCCGGCCGCATCATGCTCCGGCGCTTGAAGGAGTTGGCCGTGTCTCGGGCTAGCTTCGGCTTTGAGACGACGTTGGCGACCCGCTCGTATGTGCCGTGGCTCAGCGAGCTACGCCGTGCCGGTTACCGCGTCCATATCGTGTTTCTGTGGCTGCCCAGCGCCGACGAGGCGGTCGCCCGGGTAGCAGAACGGGTGCGAGCCGGCGGCCATGACGTGCCCGAGCCCACGATTAGGCGGCGTCATGTGGCCGGTGTTAAGAACCTTTTTAGACTGTACATGCCACTGGCCGATACGTGGCAGCTATTCGACAATAGCCATGCCGGCGCGTTTCGCCGGATCGCTGCCGGCGGCCTGCTAGGAACAGCCAAAATCGATTCGCCCTTGACTTGGCAGGCCATTGAACGCATGGTGAAGAAGCCATGACAGATATCTATCCTTACGACCCTACGACCTTGGCCCAGCTTCTGGCGGAGGCTGACGCCGTGGAAGCCGCCATCCGCGAGGCCGTGCAAGAGGCCCTGCAAATGCACAAGCGGCTCGGCAATCCGGTCGCCTCGTGGGAGAACGGCCAGGTCGTGTGGATTTCGCCTGACGACATCCCAGAGCCGAACGGCAACGCGACGCATTAACGGCGCGGTCGGCGGCGGCGCTTCGTCACAGTCCCTCACCTTTCTTCTCTGCTCACGCCCTAGCTAACGTCACGGGGCCCCGTAGCTACCGCGCGAGCCCAATAATTCCGATTTACAGTAGCCTCGAAATGCGGCATCGTCGGCCGAGCAACGCAAGGAGGTGATCCCACATGCCCTACCCGATCCAAGAGATTGATTTCTCTGAGCTTTCGTCGGCCGACCGGCTCCAGCTTGCTCAGGCCCTGTTGGACGACCTGATGCTGGATGACCGCGCGGAGCTATTCACGCCCGAGCAGCTCGCGGAACTCGACCGCCGATTGGCAGCCATCGAGAACGGCGCCATGCCGTTCGAGTCGTGGGAGATGCTTCGCGAGCGGCTCTTGTCGCACCGATGACGCGTCCGGTCGTCTTCTCGCTCACGGCCAGTGCCGACACCGACGCGGCCGCCAACTGGCTCGATGAGCAGCGGCCCGGCCTGGGACGCTCGTTCATCGACCAGCTTCAGCGGTCCTTGCGACTCCTCGCCCAGTACCCCGACTGCGGCCAGCGTGTCCGCGGACCGCTGCGGCGGGTGCTGGTCCACCGCTTCAACTACGCCGTGATCTATCAGCAACGACATGAGACGATTGAAATCGTCGCCGTGTTTGACACCCGACGCGAGCCTGCTGCGAGTCTTGCCACAAGTCTCCGCACGTCGGCGACCTAAATCGCCGGCCGTGCGAAACCCATGCGATTGCCGTTCCGTCCGGGCAAGCGCGCCCAATGACCGGCCTCCAAAGGCCGGCTGTGTGGAACTTTTTCCCCGGGAAAATCTTGCCTATCTGAGCGGCCCCAAGACCGAACAAGCCGCACTTTTTCCCCGGGAAAATCCCCCAGGTCCGAATCCGGACCCAAGCCCAAAATTCTTGTCAGACGTCTTCCCGATGCTCTGCATCGGCGTAAATGCGATTCCACAGAAGCGCGCAAATGCGCCGAAACGATTCCGCGGCTTGTCGTAAAACCGCAAATACGCTTTTACGACGTTACGCTCAATCGCCCGATGGGGTGCGGCGAATCCCAAGGTTGTTCCTGCTCGATAAGCAGCGAAGCGAAGCGTCCCGCGGCCCAAGAATCCCCAGGAGTCGCATTCGTGTGGCAAGCTGCCCTCGCCTGGAGTAGAATGGCCACATGAGCCGCGAGTTCGATGCCATCTATGATCGAGGCGTTTTTCGCCCCTTGGAGCCGGTGAACTTGCCGGACCAGGCAAAGGTCCACCTTCAAGTTCAGGACACGCCGGCCGCGGCTGACTCAACTGCGGACGAACTGTCTCAGCAGCAACTCGCGATGCGTGAACTGTTGGACTGGCTCAGCAGCAGACCGCTGGAGCCTGCCGGTGAGCCCTTTTCAGCCCGCGATCACGACCAGGTTCTCTACGGCTGGCAAAAGTGATCTTCGTCGATACCGGCGCTTGGTATGCGTTACTCGACCGTTCGTGCGTCGAGCATGCACAGGCCGTTCAGTTCGCCGCCGAGGCCAAGCAGCGTCTCGTCACGACGGACTACGTGCTGGCCGAGTCGCTGACGCTTTTGCGGGCCCGACGACTGAACCAGGAAGCGCTAGAGCTGGGTGAGCGCCTGCTTGCAGGTCGCCAAGCGAAGCTCGTCTGGGTTACGCCTGAGGACGTTCAGAAGGCTTGGGTGTTGTTCCAATATCGCGACAAGGCCTGGAGTTTCGTCGATTGCGTGAGCTTCGCAGTCATTCAGCGGCTCGACATTCGCGAGGCCTTTGCCTTTGATGAGCACTTCCGGCAACTCGGAACGCTCACCGTCCATCCGCAAGTGCCCTGAGGCAGCGCGAATCTCTGATTCGCGTGCCGCACTGCAATTCTGGTTGGCAGGCAAAAGGCAACGACTGGGGATGCCGCCCGCCGCGCAATTTCAATTGACTCGGCACCTCCGACCGTGCTACTGGTCGAGTACCAATCGTAAAATCGCAAACACGACGACTCGCCCAGGAGACCATGCCAAAAACGATCGCGATCTTGAACCAGAAGGGAGGCGTCGGCAAGACGACGCTGGCAGTGCATATCGCCACGGCCTTGGCCCGCAAGAAACGCAAGCTCTTGCTCTTGGACGCCGATCCGCAGGGGAGCGCCCTCGACTGGGCGGCGGCGCGTCGGGCCGAGCCGTTGTTCCCCGTCGTGGGCCTGCCTAAGTCATCCATCCACAAGGAACTGCCGGCCCTGGCGGACAACTTCGAGTTGGTCCTGATCGATGGCCCTCCCCGGGTCTACGACGTGGCCCGCTCGGCCATCATGGCCAGTGACCTGGTGCTGGTCCCCGTTCAACCATCGCCCTACGACGTCTGGGCCGCCAAAGAGATCATCGACCTGTTGAACGAGGCCACGGTCTACAAGCCGACGCTCAAGAAGGCGTTCGTCATCAATCGTAAAATCGTAAATACGGCGATCGGCCGCGACGTGGCCGACGCACTCTCTTCGTACCCGATTCCGGTCCTGGAAACGGCGATTTGTCAACGGGTTGCCTTCGCCGAGAGCGCCACGCAGGGCCTGACGGTCTACGAGATCGACCCCGACATGCTGGCCGCCCAGGAAATGAACCAGTTGGCCGACGAGGTGGAGGCGATGCTTGCATGAAGAAGGTCAGCTTCCATTCGCCCGCGCCGCCGACCAATGCCACGCAAGTCGACGCCTGGGTCGAGAACCGCGAGGTGGGAGAGCAGGAGCCGATGAAGCGGCTAACCATCGACGTGCCGCTCAGCCTGCATAAGCGGATCAAGACGCAGTGCGCCGTCAATAACCAAGTCATGGCAGACGAGATCAGGACCCTTTTGGAACAGCGGTTTCCGGCTTCGCAGAACACGGAGCACGCCGCCTTCCCACTTG
>CAYWTU010000259.1:0-6127 GCA_964461275.1 uncultured Pirellulales bacterium
GCCGCGGCAGGGCCATCGGTCGGGCCCATCGCGGCGCCGCAGTGCGGACAGAGCAGAGGTTGGGTCATGGGCGAATAAAGAATCGGCGGCGGGCAATCGATTGCCACACGCAAGGCGTGGGCTCTTGCCACGCTCGTGCCAGCCCGGGCGCGGCGCGCGGCTACACCACCAACCCTTGCGGGCCGCGGCGAAACTCGCGAACGATTTGTACGTACTGCTTGGCCAGCGACTCGATGCGCGCCAGATTGCCGGTGGCAATCGCCTGGGGTTCGACCAGGCTGTTTCCTACCCCCAAGGCACAGGCGCCGGCCCGAAGGAACTCGGCGGCGGTATTCAAATTGACGCCCCCGGTAGGCATCAGACGCACCTGAGGCAGTGGTCCCGCGACCGATTTCAGATAGCCCGGACCGCCCACGTCGGCCGGAAAGACCTTGACGATTTGGGCCCCTCGTTGCCAGGCCGAAAGAATTTCGGTGGGCGTGAAGGCCCCGCACATGCACAGGGCGTCGTAACGCAAACAGGTTTCAATCACGTCGGGCTGTACCACCGGCGTAACGACATACCTGGCCCCGGCCAAGAGCGCGATGCGCGCCGTTTCAGGATCGAGCACCGTGCCAGCGCCCAGCAGCACGCGGTCGCCCAGCCGAGCCGCCACCGCCTCCAACACACTGTGCGCCTGCGGCACCGTGAACGTAATCTCGACCACGTCAATGCCGCCGGATAACAGCGCCTCGGCCACATCGGCAAGTCGCTCGCCGCTGGCGGCCCGGACAATCGCCACCAGACCGGTGTTCAAAACATGGGCCAGATCGTCGTGTTGTGACATACGGGTTACGGTTTTTCGGAGTTATCGGCGGCCGGCACCGGCTCCTGGGGGGCGCCGGTGGTTTGACTCGGCAGAAAACGATGCTCGGTCAGGAACTGGTCGAGCTGGCGGGCGACGATCTCATGCGCCAGTTCGTTGGGGTGCCCGTCGATCGGCCGGCCCTCGTGCTGGAGGACCATCATCTCGTCGGGCGTGTGGCCATCCAAAATGGCCTCGCCCAGGTCGATAAATGGCACGTCGGTCCCTTTCAGCCCGGCGGATACCTGATCGACAAGTACGCTCCAGCGCTCGGCGACAAAATTACGAAACACGCAGACCCCCAGCCGGGCGCCGTGCGACTGGCAGACGCGGCGGAGCTTTTCGATTTCGTCGACGCACTCTAGAAAACTCGCCGGCCGCGCCGTGGCGCGCTGGCGAATGAGGTCTACCGCACGCAGCCCCTGGGTCCGCGAGGCGTCTTCCAGGGCGTCTCGCTCGCGGCTGTAATTGACGTCGTCGTTGTCCACCATGAACAAAAGAACCGCCTGAGGACGAAATGTTGCCGCAATGCGCTCGTAGACCTTGCGCTCCTGAGCGGTGTCGTAGCCGCAAACGCCGAAATTCAGCACCTCGTAAGTCGGATCATTTGGACCGCGGGCGGCGTTGAGCTGCCGCTCCAGCCGCTGCGTAAATACGTCGGGCGCGTGGACCCCTTGGCCGAACGTAAAAGAATCACCCAAACAGGCGATGCGAAAGACGTTGGGCGGACACTCGCGGGCGCGGGGGCGATCGCGATAGCCGTGCTCGTTCATCACGTAGGCAACCGTGTATTGCAGGGCGTGCCGCAACTGATCGCCGCTGGTTTGATACAGGCGTGCGTCGCGAAATTCAATCCAACCGTCGGCCGCCCCCAGGAGCAGCGCCGCCTGGGCCTGAGGCAACGCCTCTTGGATCGAAAAATCGAAGCTCACCCGTTGCCAATCCGCGGTCAATGCTCGGGCCTGGTACGCCTGAAGATTCGTCCACTGGTCTCCCTCTGGGCCAATGGCCAACGTAAGCCTGCGCGGGCGCTGCGCCCGCATTTCTGCTGAGAAGAGATAGCGTCCCCCTGCCTTAAGCGTTCCCACCGGGGCGCTGGTGAGCGCCGCCCAGGGGACACTCTTCTTGCCCGCGTTCTGGCGACAGTGGACGGCCGGCAATGCGTCGTCGGTGAGCGTTTGCTTGGCCCAGACGCCGCCTTCAGAAGCCATTTTCCACGCGTCGTTGGGCAGCATCCGACCTTGGACAGACGACATGGGATCGATCAACTGAACGTTGGCAAATGTGCACGCCACGTCGCTGCTGCCGGCCTCAAATACAATCCGCGGCGAATCGTCGGTGAGCGGGGCTGCGAACGCATAATCGAACGTGTTCCAATCCGAAGTCACATCGACTGTTTCGGTCGGCATGAGTGTGCGCCACGGCGGTCTTCCCTCGCGGACCGATACGGCGAGGGTTCGCGGCGCATCGGCCTGCGCGCGAAACGTCAGCGTCACCCGATCGCCCGACCGCACGCCGTCGCCCGTCCACTCGACCTGCACGGCAGCGGGGTCTGGTTCAGGGAGCGCGTGGATCGCCAGCCGGGTTGGCGCGTCGACGACCGCCTCGGACGAGATTTCCGCGCGGCAACCGGGCATCTGCCGCAGGGCGCAAACCGGCGGGGCCGGCGACGCTTGTGCCGTAGGGCCGTCGATTGCCAGGCGGAAATTGCGGAACTCGACGGGCAGGGGGGAGTCGCCCAACTGCAATTCCACTCGGGCGTTGCGTTCATCCGCGGGCGGCTTGAAGACAAACTGCACGTCGTGCCATTGCTGGTCCACGGTGACGTTTTGAACCAGCCCCAGGTTGTCCCATGGCTTGTGCGCCTGGTTCACCGCCACCCCGATGACGCGCGAGTCGTCGGCCCGGACCTGACCGGTCAGCAGGTACTGTTTTCCGCCCCGGAGAGGCAATTGAGGACAGGCGACGATGAACTCCCAAGGCTCCGTGGCCTGACCCTTCACAAGTTCGGCCCGCGATGCGCCGCCATCCACCTGCTTTAAACTGGCGACTCGTCCGGCCGCGACCGACGTCGACCAGCGGCTATGGTCCAGGGCGCCGTATGCGCCGGTCGCCGAAGGACGCGGCGTGATCTGCACGCTGGCGACTTCGAGATCGCCCAACTCCGTTCCCAGCTGCAATTCCAAGCGGGCCAGATCGTCCGATCGCGTCGCCTCAAAAGAGACTTCAATGTCTTGCCACTCTCCGCTGAGAAATAGCGGAAGTGCGAGGCCGCAGTTTTCTATCGGCACGGTGCTGCTCACCATTGAGACCTGGGCGCCTCGCTGCCGATCGGCTTTGGCCCTTAGTTGCAATTCGTACGTTTGTCCCGCCTCGATGGGCAGGCCCGCTTGAAACAGCGAGAGCTCCCAACTTTGACCTGTCGCGACCTTCTTCACCTGTACGCGCACCGGTCCGTCGCGCTCGGTTGAGGCGACCATCGCTGCCTGGACGTTTTTGGCGGCGTGCAATTGCCAGATCCGCATGTCGAGCGACCCGAGCCGCGATTCGACCTCGAAGTAGTCGCGTGGATTGAGTGGGTAGACCGTTTTCATCGCCCCATGCGGACGATAAACCCAGGTCAATTCCTGGTCGGGCACCGACGCCACCCCCTGCCAGACAAAGCTCAACTCCTGGTTCATCGGGGCGCCCGGCGTTTCGGCACGCCGGCGTGGTTGGAGCCGATCGAGCGCCAATTCGCAAGTCAAAAGCCCCAGCGCCACCGAGGCCGACAGGAGCAGCGCTTTTAGCGGCGCCAACAGCCGAAGTCCGGACAGGATTGCGACCACTGCCATGGCACAGGCCAAAAGCAGATTCGTCGCCCAGAGATATTGCACGCCTCCCCACAGGCCTCGTCGCGGAATCTGCTGGCCCAACGTCAGCCACGCCATGAGACCGGTGAGAATCATCATTGCCGCCGTGCCCCACGTCCAACGGTCGCGCAACGTCCACCACGCCAATACGCCGATGAGCGCCGCCACCGACAACGGCCAGAGGTCCAAAGGCCGGGTGCGCAAATAGACCAGCGTCGCCATGCCGACGGAGAATAGCATCCCCAGCGCCGCCAGGGTCCGCGGCAAGTTGAAGAAGCTCAGGAGTCGGCCGTGGCCAAAAGTTCGGCGGTCGCGGGAGTTCATGGGAGAAACGGTCACTTTCGGCAAGTCAATTCGCTAACGCGGCGAAGTACGCTCCACCGTTCGCTCGGCCCGCTTCCAGAGCGCCGTCAAACCGGTGAGCCAGCGGCGCGTGGGCGTCGTGGCCAGCGCCCGTTCGACGTCGGCCACGTCCACGGCATGGTCGACCGGAAAGATGGACAGGCCGGCTACTTCCGCTGGCGGGGGCAACACCGGTCCGCTGGGACGGCGAAAGCGGCCGCGGCGCGAGTTCTCAAATGCCTGGTCCATGATTTCAATGTACTTGTCGACCATCCGCCGGGCATCGTAAGGGCTGTCGAGAATGCGCCGGTGCGCCGCCAACGCCATCGCTGCGCGGCGGGCTGGATCAGCGTGCAACTCAGCTAGCCGCTCGGCAAACATTGCTACGTCGCCCATTGGTGCGCGAAAACCCTGCACTCCGTCGTCGACCACTTCAGGAACTCCGCTGGGGATGTCGCTGACCACCGGAACGCATCCTTGGGCCATCGCTTCGAGCATGGCGTGCGGCATTCCCTCAAACGCAGAAGGGAGCAAGTACGCGTCGTGTTCCGCTAGAAGCCGCATCATCTCGGCATTGGGGAGTGTGCCCAATACCTCCACCTTGCCGAGGTCGATCAGCCCACGGCAGCGAGCTACAAGCTCCTCGCGCTGCGGCCCATTGCCAACGATCGTCATGCGCACCGGCACCTTGTCGGCCACCAGGCGGTCGACGATTTCCGGAATGTCGAGGATCCGCTTTTGATGCGTGTTCAGAACGCCGTGATAAATCACCCGTAGCGGCTGCCCCGGGACCATAGGGCGCCCAGGGCAGGCGGCCGGGACATGGACGGCGTTGGGAACCGTGTGCAGTCGTGGGCGCAGCGCTGGCGACTGATCGGCCGTGCGGCGGGCGATGGCATCGCTGACCGCCACGACGCCGTTCCAATACGGGCCGAGGCGGGCCGCGTGTTCGTAGTGCACCGGGTCGTCCGCCTGCAAGACCCCGATGGTGACGACGCGCGACGAGAGTTTGGGGCAAATCGTTGCGTGCCGATAGTCGGAGTTGGGAAAATAGACCACCGGCGCCAGGCGTTCCAGGTGTTCGATCATCGCCAGCCAGCGGCCGGCCCACTTCGCCTCGCGCGGACAGGGCAATTGCTGCACCGGCAGTCCAGCCGGCAGCGGCATCGGATCGGGCGGCAGTGACACCAGGTCGGTGTCTTGTTCGGTCAACAACAGGAGCCCGACGACCCACCGCTCACAACAGCCCAGGACCAAATGCCCGGCAACCACGTGAACCCCAGACAGGTTCAAGTAACCGGCGCCGACTGCCACTCGATACGGTCGTCCGCTCATCGTTGCGTGGTGCTGGTCAGTTGGGAAAGGAGGCGGCTAGGGACCCGCGGCGCGGCGAACCTTGCCGGCCAGGTTGCGAACCCGACCGAGTAGCGACTTGCGCCCGTTTTCCACCAGGCTGCGTGCCGCAGCCATCAGCTCGGCCGACTGCAGCGTGCGGTCCGTGGCCCGCCGTATCAAGAATTTCCCGCCGTTCTCGCGAAACAAGACGTGGTTCCGCTCGACAATCGCTTCCAGAATCAATTCGTGGGCCTTGGCGTGCGCCGGTTCCTGTGGCCGTATTCCGCCGTAGGGAATGTATTTGGCCAGCCACTTGGGAACGACCAAGCCGTGCCAACCGGCCTGGTGCATCGCCAACCACAGGTCCCACTGTCGCCAGCCGGCAGGCAACTCCAAGTTCCAGCCCCCAACCGCCTGAAACGCGTCGTAGCGAATCATGGCCGTCGGCACGGCATGGTAATACAACAACTCCAGCGGCACGGCAAAATCGTAGCCGACGTACGGCTCCTGCATTCCCGCGGGAACCGACTCCATCCACGAAGTGGCCCAACCAACTTTATTCAACACGCCAAACGCCTGGCGTACCTCGGTGAAATAGTCGGGCGAAAGCTGGTCCCAGGGCCACATCGTCATCAAATAGTCGGGCTGGACCTGGGGCATCCGTTTGAGCCAGGCGGCCAAGGCCGAGTTGTCGTCGTCGCGCCCGGTGTTGGCGTGAAACGCTCCTACGTCGGGCGGGAACCATTGGTTATGC
>CAYWTU010000260.1:0-6126 GCA_964461275.1 uncultured Pirellulales bacterium
GAATGTAAGCCGAAACTTCGCCTTCCCGCGTTGCGATGATCGGCAGCGATGTCAGCGAGCCGCCGCCGTGCTCTTTGCTCAACTTGCAAGATCGCTCCAGCAGCCGGCTGTGGCAGTAGAACACGTCGCCGGGATACGCCTCGCGGCCCGGCGGGCGGCGCATGAGCAGCGACAACTCGCGGTAGGCCGCGGCCTGTTTGGACAAGTCGTCGTACACGATCAGGGCGTGCTCACCATTGTAGGTGAAGTATTCGGCCATGGCGGTGCCAGAGTAGGCCGAAACATACTGCAACGGGGCCGGGTCGCTGGCGCCGGCCACAATCACCGTGGTGAAGTCCATGGCGCCGTTGGCACGTAGCGCTTCGATCACGTTGGCGACGCTGCTTTCCTTCTGGCCGATAGCCACGTAGAAGCATTTCACGCCGGTGTGCTTCTGATTGATGATGGCGTCGATGCCGACGGCCGTCTTGCCCGTTTTGCGGTCGCCAATGATCAGCTCCCGCTGGCCACGGCCAATCGGCGTCATGGCGTCAATGGCCTTGATGCCCGTTTGCAGCGGCTCCTTGACTGGATAACGGCCGGCCACACCGGGGGCGATACTCTCCACCGGCCGCCTTTCGCTCGTCACGATGGGGCCCTTGCCGTCGAGCGGATTGCCCAACGGGTCGACCACGCGGCCGATGACCGCCGGCCCTACCGGAACGCTGAGCAACCGGCCCGTGCTGCGGACCTCGTCGCCTTCGTTGACGGTGAGGAAGTTCCCTAGAATGATCACGCCGACGGAGTTCTCTTCCAGGTTGAAGGCCAACCCTTGAACGCCGCTGGGGAATTCCACCATTTCGCCGGCCATAACACCCGACAGGCCGTAAACGCGCGCGATGCCGTCGCCGGCTTCGAGCACGCGGCCCACTTCGCGGACGTCAACCTGCCGCTGGTACTGCTCAATCTCCTGCTGGAGAACTGAAGCGATCTCGTCGGCTCTGAATTTCATGGACGCTCCTGTTGATCATCTGCTCGCGGACTCGTTTGAGCTGAGTCGCCAACGAGCCGTCATAGACTAAGTCACCCACGCGCACCACAACGCCCCCCAGGAGGTCGGCGTCGATCTGCTTTTCCAGCAGCGGCTCTTTACCCAACAGTTGCCGCATGTGACCGGAAATCTGCTCGGCTTGCGCATTTTCCAGCGGCACGGCCGTGGTCACAGTCACTCGGACCTTGCCCTGGGCCTGATCGTGCAATTCGTCAAGTGCCGTCCGCACCGCCCGCAGGCAGTCGAGCCGGCCGTTCTGGGACAAGACCTTCAAAAAATTCAGCACCAACGGCGAGGCCTGCTTGCCCAGCGCTCGGTCCAACAGCGACGTCTTCTCGTCGTGCGAAACAAAGCCCGAGGTCAGAATGCCTTCGAACCCCCCTTGGCGCTCCAACACGTCGTCAATCAGCGAATCCACTTCTTCCACCGTGGCCTCGGCATGTCCTGCTTTTTGCGCAGCGGCATACAACGCCTGGGCATAGGTCATGCCCAATTGGCGCTTGCCCACGTCGACCGCGGGCGCCCGACCTGACTTCGCTTCGGCCATGCCTATCAACTCATTTGGAGAGCGGTGCTACTGATCAACGTGACTGAACAACATTCCACGAGCGAGGTTAGTTGGCGCCCGCCTTGGATTGCGGAAACCTCGCCACGGCCTCTTGGATCAAACGCGAATGGTCGCCAGCCTTGAGTTGCGCCTGCACGATCTTGCCCGCCAACTCGACCGCCAGGTTGGTGCTGCGGTCGGCCAGCTCTTTGATCGCGGAGTCCTTGGCCACCTCCACTTCGCGCAGGGCCCGGTCCTTGGCGGCCTGAGCGTCGGCGTTGGCCTTGGCCAGAATCTCCTGCTGCGTATGTTCGGCGTCGCGTCGTGCTTCGTCGAGCATCGCCCGCACCTGATCCTGAGCGGCGGCCAGCTTCTTCTCATACTCGCCAAGAAGCTTTTTGGCGTCGGCGTGATGGCGCTCGGTCTCGGCAATGTGGTGCGCGATTTTCTCTTCACGCTGGTCGAGACCTTTAACGATCGGCCCCCAGGCGAACTTGCTCAGCACCGCCAACAGGACTAGAAACACCACGGCGTTCCAAATCGCAAGGTCTTTCTTGAACTCCAGCGGATCGGTGTTCACTTCGTGATGGCCGCCGCCATGCTCGCCTTCAGCATGACTGCCGTTCTCAGCGTGCTCGGCCGCTGCGTGACCGTCGGCGGCTTCGTCCGCCCGCACGGACGCAGTGCACGACCACGCCGCGAGCGCCAGCGCCAACAAGCCCATTACCATTGCTTTGGTCCACGCCATCGGAGGCTTCTCCGTCTGAAAAAAGGCTGCGCTGCCGAGGCTAATTCTTACCCATGCACACGATCAAGGCGAAGAACGTGGCCCCTTCAATCAACGCCGCCGCGATGATCATCGCCGTCTGAATGTTGCCGGCCACTTCGGGCTGACGGGCCATGCTCTCGACGGCCGACGAACCGATCTTGCCGATGCCCAAGCCGGCGCCCAACAGGACCAGGCCCGCGCCAAACGCTGCGCCCGACAGAATCATGGACGACGAGCCGGTCGCGGCAGCCGCGTCCTGGGCCATGGCCGGCGTGGCCACCAACAACACGGCAAACGCGAAAACGACGATGCGGATAATGCTGTTCACTGTAACTCTCTCCTAAACCAAAGGGTTGCCGGCTCGCCGCGCCACGGCGAACCACTGCGGATACGTCACCAAGTGCGGTTGCACCTTCAAACCGAATTCAACAGAAACCAATTCTCTCGCGGTCGCTGACTCAAACCCGTTAGTGCGGATGCACCACCGAACCGATGAACAGCGCCGACAAGAACGTGAAAATGTAAGCCTGCAAAAAAGCCACGAACAATTCCAGCAAACTCAGCCCCACCGAACCCAGCACGCTGGCCGGCATTACGCCGTACCACAGCGCCGAATTGGCCGTCACGGCAATGAAACTCATGATGGCCGCCAGCACCAAGTGCCCGGCGAACATGTTGGCCAGCAATCGCACGCTGAGCACAAAATGCTTGATCACCAAGCCCAAGAGTTCGATGGCGAAAATCATGGGCAACAGAACGATCGCCAACAATCCAGGCAGATGCATGTGCGGCACCAAACTCTTGAAGAAGCCGACGACGCCGTATTTCTTAATGCCCGTGCCGCACACCACCAGAAACGTGGCGATCGCCAGACTGGCCGTGGTCCCCCAGGCGCCCGTGGGCGATCCCATCCAAGGGATCATTCCCAGCAGATTGCAGAACAGGATGAAGAAGAACAGCGTCCACAAGAATGGCAGGAACTTGTCGCCATCGTGATGCCCGATGGCCGGCCGGGCCACTTCGTCGCGGATAAACAGCAACATCGATTCGAACAGGTTCCAAAACCGTCCGCGCGGCCGCTGGCCGCTGCTGATCTTTTGCGCGACGCGGACCATGACCAACGTGACCAAGATCGCGGCAATCAATTCCAGCACCATGAACTTGGTCAGGTGCAACTGCAGGCCGATCGCCTCGAACGGCTGCGGCAGATACCAGTGACCCCCCAGCGCCTGCGGCAGCTCAATGAAGTCGGCGTCTTTGACGTGGCCAATCAGGTGGGCCACATCTCCGGCGTTCTCAGCCATGATGGGGGGCGCCTGTCTTGGACAGAGGAATCTCAGGCAGCGACGGCGCCGTTTCAACGGCCAATGTCACCAGGTAGAAAAAAACCAGACAGTACAGCGCGCCGGCCGAGACCAGCGCTGGATTGCTCTTCGACACCACCAAGGCAAACCCCAGCGGCAGCGCCATTCGCAGGAACATTCCCACGCCCAGATGCACTAGCGGCGCCTCGCCGGTGGGAATCACCACTGCCAGCCCCAGCGCCAACGAAGCGCTCAAGGTACAGACGCCACAGGCCAAGATCGCGCCAATCAAACCCTGGCTGCCAATCAATCCCTGGCTGGCTGCATAGCACCAAGCCAATGGACCCGCGACCGCCAACGACAGCGCAGCAGCCCCTGCAAGCACCGCCATGCGGCGTCCGTGAGAGAGGGCTGCCAGCGGGTGGGATCCCACTTTGCGTCTCAAAGCTGCAGGCTGGCGCTTCGCCAACCTGGCAACGGGTTAGGGGTGATTTCGATCGGAAGTCTTCGGAATTTCGCCGCCGGGAGCTTCAGTCTTGGGTATGTCGTTCGTTGCTTTCGAGCCGCCGACTAAATGAGTCAAATGCCATAACGCGGCGAACATCCCCAATCCGAAGCCCCCCAACGTGAATACAAACTTCGTTCCCAACCGGCGGTCCAACCACATGCCCGCGACGCCCGGCAACACCATTTCCAAGGCAATCGACATGATTCGCGACGACCACTCGGCCGCAATGGCGATCGGCGAACGATCATCCTTCGGCAAGTTATCGCCAGGAGCCACGGCATCGCTCGGCGGCACGGGAACGACTCCTTGCAAGAAGGCGTCGACGAGTGCTCAAACGGCACGGGCACGGACGGCAGTTTTGGCCCCCAAAGCCCTGAGTTGCCTCAGCGGCGCCAGAGGCCGGAAACAGCCCGGTCAGGCAAGAGTTCTGTCGGTCGAAACCGGTGCGACGACCTTTGTGACGACTTTCACAAACTCTTGGAAGGGGCTCACTGTAGTCGAGCCCATTGGGGGTTGTCAACTAACCGGGGCGGGAAATCTGTGTTTTTTTTCACAAAGTTCCCGAGCCGATTATAACCACCCTTTGGAAAACGACTTGTGACACATCAGCGGACATCAATATCAAGCCATTTTGATCCTATATCGACCACATGGACTCCAGGGCCAACCGAACAAAACTCGCCCGCCAACCATGTCCGCCGGAACATCATTGGTAGTCACAATGGGGGGTAATAACTTGCGAGTTTTCGATATAGCGGTTAGATTGGGATTAGTTGATGCCTAGCGTTCAATTGTTACTTCCGGCCGGAAACGTCGCTACCGATGCAGCGATGGATCAACCCGGTTCGATCGATCAATGCGATGCCAGATCAGCCAGCCGAACTCTGTCGGCCACGGGGGCCGAGAGGGTGATGTAAACGGACATTGTGGCGTCAAGGACGATGCTCGCAGGACACTTTTCCAACCCGGGCGATCGCCGCGCTGACCTTGGATTGTGGTCGGCCCGACGGACGCAACCGGCGGGTGGGGAGCACCGCCTTGAAGACTACAGATAAACTCAAGTCATTGGATCTGAAGGACTTGCTGCAATTGGCCAAGAAGCGCGGCGTGCATGGTTGGCACGGCATGCGGAAGGAGCAGTTGGTCAAGGCGCTGTCGAAGACCAAGACCTCGCGCGGCGCCGCTCGTCCCACGGCCACCAAACCTGCGCGGCCGGCCGTAGCCGCTTCACGGCGTAGCGTTTCGAACAACGGAAAAACGATTCACACCGCCCACGCGACGAATAGCGCGCCTGTCGCGGTCCGCCGGCCGGCCCCTGTCAAGCGGCCAAGTCCACCTACCAATCCGCAGATCGTCAAACGGATCAAGTCCGTGCAGGAACAGCGATCGAACGCCAAGGATCTCGCCGCCTTCGGTCGTCGTGGTGGGGGCAAGGGATTTCTCCGCGACCGGTTGGTCGTCTTGGTCCGCGATTCATTCTGGCTGCACGCCTACTGGGAATTGACGCAGTCGTCGGTGGAACGGGCTGAAGTGGCGCTCGGCCAAGACTGGCACTTGGCTCGGCCGGTACTCCGCATTTTGGATGTCACCAGCCAGGGGACCACCAGCGGCGTCGAGAAGGTCATCAAACACATCGACATCCACGGCGGGGTCAACAATTGGTACATCGAAGTCCAGGATCCCCCTCGGTCTTATCGCATCGAAATCGGCTACCTAACCAGTGTCGGCAAGTTTTTCATGATCGCCCGCAGCAATGTCGTCACCACGCCCAAGGCCGGCAGCAGCGACGAAATCGATCACAACTGGACCTCGGTCGCCGAAAACTTTGACAAGATCTACGCCCTTAGCGGCGGTTACGCGACGGAAGGTGCGGCCGTCGAGCTGACGGAGTTGTTCGAGGAGCGCCTGCGGCGGCCGATGGGTTCGCCCATGATGACGCGCTTTGGTTCCGGCGCCGAAGCCCCAGTG
>CAYWTU010000261.1:0-6122 GCA_964461275.1 uncultured Pirellulales bacterium
GCACCGCGCACCAGGCCCAACCAGGCGTTGATGCCCACCAGCGCCGCGTCGGCGGCGTCCTCCTCGCTCACCGCTGCCGGTGTGCGATACAGCCAATTCTCGTCGATTGCGGCCAGTTCGCTGAACGTACCCTGGCGGCCCATCAGACCCTGATTGCTGCCCCAAACGCGGTCGCCCGGCTGGAAACGCGCCGCATCCGGACCGACCGCAATCACGGTTCCCGCGATGTCGCAGCCAATGACGTACGGCTGAGGCAGCGCTGCGGCGATCATGCCCGAACGAATGTAAGTGTCGATGGGATTGACCGCCACCGCGGCGGTTTTTACCAGGACCTGCCGGCCGGTCGGCGTTGGGTCGGGCAGATTACCATACTGGATCACATCCGGAGCGCCGGTCGCTTGTATATAGGCGGCTTTCATGCTCGGCCCTTTTTGCTCTAGCAGCGTATGTCGCCTGCAATAGGCGGACAGGGAGGCTCATCGCCGCGGGAGAATTATCGCCGCGACTGCAACATGGCGGCTCGGGCCTTGGCGTCTTCGGCTTCCATGATCCGGCCCGCCCGAACATAAGTGACGCTCAGCGCCGTGAAGCTAAACGCGTCGTTCGGCTCCAGTTCGGTCACCTTCAAGCCATGCACAATCGCCTCATCGTGTCGGCCGAGCTTACCCAGGACCACGGCCAGGGCCGAGTGCGCCAAGGCGTAGCTGGGATCCTCGGCCACTATTTCCTGGAGCTTGTCGGCCGCTTCGGCAAAATTGCCGCTGACCTTGAGGCGATCCGCTTCGTCGTATTTTTCATCCAGCGTGGGCATGATGTTCCAACCTTGGGCAAGCCGAGCAAACTTTACCGGCCGACCGGTCATCTTAGCGAACGCGCGAGCCGGCGAAAACCGGTCGGTTTCGCGATTTTCCGCCGACCAAGTTCGGTCGAGAAGCGCCAGGCTCATAACCGATACGTTTGTTAGAACCGGACTCCCGCACAAAGGGTGTCCGAGGTCTTTGCCGCTTGCCCTCGAGCCGGACGCACGCCCTTGATCGTCCCGGCGCCCGCCCCCAGCCCTCCACCTGAGGAAGCACCCGGTGTCGATTCATCCGCTGGCGATCGTTAGTCCTGAAGCAAAATTGGGCCGTGACGTTGTGATCGGTCCTTACAGCTTGATCGAACCGAATGTGGTGATCGGCGACCGATGCCATCTCGCGGGCCACGTGGTGGTCAAAGCCGGCACGACGCTGGGAAGTGACAACCAGGTGTGCGAATACACCGTGCTCGGCGGGTGCGGTCAGCACATCCACCCACCCGAGCGACAAGGAACGCTCATCATCGGCCACCGCAACTCGTTTCGCGAGCACGTCACCGTGCATCGCGCCTTGCACGAGGGTCAGGTGACCACGATGGGCGATGACAGCCTGCTGATGGTCGGCGCCCACGTGGCTCACGACTGCCGGTTGGCCAGCCAGGTGGTGATCGCCAACGGCAGCATGTTGGGCGGTCACGTGACGGTGGGCGAGCGGGCGTTCATTTCGGGCGCCGTCGCCGTGCACCAGTTTTGCCGCGTGGGGCGACTGGCGATGGTCGGCGGACAGGCCCACGTGGTTCAAGACGTGCCCCCGTTTGTGACCATCGACGGCGCCAGTTCCGGCGTGGTGGGACTGAATTTGATCGGACTGCGGCGCAACGGCTATTCGGTCGATGACGTGGCCCAGCTCAAGGCGGCCTATCGATTGATCTATCGCTCGGGGCGCAGGTGGGACGAAATCTTGGCCGAGCTGCAATCGCAATTCGCCACCGGGCCGGCCGCCGCCTACCACGAGTTCTTTGCCGCCGGCCGGCGCGGCGTGATTCAGGAACGACGCCTGCCCGCCGCTGCCACGCTCAAACTTCGGCCACTCGCGCCCGAGCAGGACGAGCGAGAATATCGCCGGGCGGGTTAGCAGTCGCCCGGCATGCGCCGCAACCGCGACTACGCCTTGGTTGCGGTTGCTCGCGTCAGATCGGCGAAGTAGTCCGGGTACGTCTTGGCGGTGCAACCGGGATCGCGAATCTCCACCCCCGGCACGCGCAGTCCCACCAGCGCCAGGCTCATGGCCATCCGATGGTCTTCGTAGGTGTCGATCGCCGCGGCGTGCAGCGGCGCTGGCGTAATCACCAGTCCGTCGTTCGTCTCTTCAACCAAGGCCCCAAGTTTGCGCAGTTCCGTAGCCAACGCGGCGATGCGGTCGGTCTCTTTATGGCGAATGTGGCCCACTCCAGTGACCGTCGTCGGCCCCGAGGCGAAGACCGCCACCGCCGCCAGCGTTTGCACCGTGTCGCTGATGGCATTCATATCGGCCGTCACACCGCGCAGCGGTCCACCGGTTACGGTGATGGAGTCCTTCTGCCACGCGACACGACAGCCCATCCGCTCCAACAATTGCACGAACGCCACGTCGCCCTGCAAGCTGCGCCGCGACAGGCCCTGCACCGTCGCGCTGCCGCCGACGATGGCCGCCGCCGCAAAGAAGTAGCTGGCGGCCGAGGCGTCGGGCTCGATGGCGTACATCTGTCGTTGATAACACTGCGGAGCCGGCACGTGGAACCGCGACAGGTCGCTGGCGGCCGTCACATCGCTCACGCCAAACGAACTCATCACGGCGAGCGTCATCTGCACGTAGGGTTGCGAGACCAGCGTCCCTTCGATCTCAATGTCCAAGGGCGCGTGCGCATACGGCGCCGCCATCAACAGACCGCTGAGGAATTGACTCGACACGTCTCCCCGGAGCTGCACACGTCCGCCGGGAAGTCCGTCGGCGTGAACCACAACGGGCGGAAAGCCACCGCTGGTTGAACACTCGGCCCGTACGCCCAGCCGATTCAAGGCGCTCACCAGGTCGGCAATCGGACGCTCGCGCATCCGCGGGGCCCCGTCCAGGTGAAACTCGCCATGGCCCAAAGCCGCCAGCGCCGTCAAAAAGCGAATGGTTGTGCCGCTGTTGGCCACGTACAGTTCGGCGCGACCGGCTGGAAGTGCCCCCGCGCACCCCGTTACCGTCAAGCGCCGAGCCGTTGCATCGCGCTCGACCCGCACGCCAAGCTTGCCCAGCGCCGCGATCATCACCTGGGTGTCTTCGCTGTCCAAGGCG
Organism: uncultured Pirellulales bacterium; assembly: GCA_964461275.1. GTDB lineage: Bacteria > Planctomycetota > Planctomycetia > Pirellulales > CAYNRE01 > CAYWTU01. The sequence goes on from CAYWTU010000261.1 coordinate 3,120, forward strand.
CCGGACAACTCGGACGTCCCCTGAGCCAGCGCGGCACAGACCAGCGCCCGGTTGGTGATGCTCTTGGAGCCCGGGGGACGGATGCTGGCCGAGAGCGGTCCGGCGGCAGGCGTTACGACAATCGATTCGGTCAAGGTTGGCGTCCGGTCACAAATTGAATGGTCGCGGGCCGGCGACGCAAGGCCTACGGCGCCGCGAACTTCCACAAGTGGCCCACGCTGCGAAGGTACAGGGCGCCGTCGGCAATGGCCGGCGTGCCGAGCGTTTCCGCGCCCAATTCATGCTGGCTTGCCAGTTCGCCTTTTTCGCCGTCTAGTTTGACTACTTGAACCACGCCCTCTTGATTGACGCAATACAACCGGTCGCCCGCGGCCACCGGCGTCGCCCAGAATGTTCCTTTGAGGCGCAGTTGCCACTCGACGGCGCCCGACGCTGCATCGGCGGCGCTGAGCACGCCGGCGCGATTGATGACAAACAGCTTGTTGCGATGCAGGGCGGGGCTGGCCGAGCCGGCGGCCAATTTCGCTTCGCGCCACAGAACCTCAGTTTGCTCACTGTCCGGTTCGGCACGCAGGGCCGTCAGGCCGGCGGCCGCCACATAGGCCACGTTGCCGCGCGAGACCGGCGACGGAATGCTGCCGCACGGTTCCTCCAAGGCCCACAGTTGCTTGCCGGTCCGCGGATCGTGGGCCGTCAGCTTCTCGCCTGATTGGAGCAGCACCGCTTCACCCGGCGACGTACCGCGGTCGCTGGCGGGCAGCGACATGAGCCCCGGCGAGGTCCAGTTCGATTGCGGCTTGCGTGGAATTTTCCAGCGCGTCTGGCCCGTCGCCGTGTCGAGGCCCATGGCAAACGACTCACCCTGCGATTCGACTTGCACCACCACCGTGTCGCCCGCCACCACCGGCGAGGCGGCCATGCCAATGTCGTTGGCCGCAGTAGGATGCTCCAGCGTCAGGCCGCGCATCCATAAGACGTTGCCCGCCAGGTCCAGGCAAATCAGGTCATTCGACGAATAAAAGGCGAAGATCCGCTGGCCATCGCTGGCGGGCGAGGGGGCCGCCACCGCTCCGGTTTCATGACACAGCGAGCGGCCCGTGGCCCAAAACTGACGCTGCCAACGCACCGCGCCGCTGGCCGGGTCGAGGCAATGCACGTGCAATCGGCTCTGCAAACGGCCGCTGGAGCTGGTGGCAATCACGTTGCCATCGACCACAATCGGGCTGGCCACGCTGCGCCCGGGCAGCGGCGTCTTCCACGCCAAAGCGCCGTCGAGCGATTCGGGCAGCGTCGCCTCGGCCGCCGAACCTGTCAGGTCGGTGCCGCGAAATTGTCGCCAATCGGCGGCCTCTGCCGCCTGAATGGCCAGCGCCGCGATGACCATCGTTGCCGCGGTCGGAAGTGTCGTGGTTCGCATTCGGGCCTCGTGTTGATTGGGGGAAGGGCGTTGCCGTGGGAGGACGAAGCTGACGGGGCGGTCGTCTACTTTCCGCCGGAAGCTGCCGCCACGCCAGGCACATGCGCCTTGAGAAAACCCAGACCCTCGATCTGTCCCCGCATGTCGATGGCGGCGCCGATATGCTTGGACTTGGGCAGGATATACAACTGCACCTCGACGCCGGCCTCCTGGAGCGCCTTTTCCATGGCGGAGGCGTTCTCCAGCGGCACGAGTTCATCGGCGTCGCCATGGTACAGAAACATCGGCGGGTCATCTTCGGTCACATAGACGATGGGCGAGCAACGTTCGTAGGCCTTGGGGTCTTGCCCCGACGTGGCGCCCAGGAAATCGACCAGCATCGTCTCCTCCGGCGGGAACGGCCGCAGATCGCAGGGCGTGCCGCCGGCAATCACGAGCTGAATCCGCGTGCTGACGCCGTCCGTGCCACAGTCGGGGCCCTCAAAACCGGCCGAGCTGTCGGTCGTCCCCAACAGCGAGACCAGGTGTGCCCCGGCCGAATATCCCCAGCCCGCGATCCAATTGGAATTCAACTTCAGGCGCTGGGCATTGCGGCGCATCCACAACACAGCCGACTTACAGTCTTCAATTTGAGCGGGAAATTTGTGGTCCGGCGCCAAACGGTAGTTGATCGCCATCACGGCAAAGCCGTTGTGCGACAGCCGTTCGGCAATGAACTTAAGCTGGTCCTTGTTTCCCGATTTCCACGACCCCCCGTGCACCAAGAGCACGCCAGGAAAGGCCCCTTCACCGGCAGGAACGTACAGGTCCGCCAGCAACGGCCCCGATGGCCGCTGGGCGTATTCGACGTCTTTAACGATCTCGCGCTTGGCGTCGGCTGCACACAGCGGCCAAGCGCCTGCCATCGTCAACGCCAACGCCAGGCCAGATAGCGCCAGTCCGCCCATGCCTGGGCGACGCAAACTTCGCACGAACAAAATCATCGCTGGCAAGTCCATGTTAGAAGGAAAATCGAGCCGCCGCGGCGCAACTGGTGGAAGCGCCCAGGGAGTCTATAATAATACTGCCCGGGCAGTTGCGGCGAAACGGGGCGACGTTTCCGCGGCCCGGGCGGCTCCCAATCGCGAACATCCGTGATGTCGAAATTCTCCACCGTTGCAGCGGCCGTCGACGCCATTTCCAAGGGCCATATCGTGGTCGTGGTCGACGCCGAGGACCGTGAAAACGAAGGCGATCTTGTCTGTGCCGCTGAAAAGGTGACGCCCGAGATCGTCAACTTCATGATCACCCACGGGCGCGGGCAGCTCTGCATGCCGATCTTGCCCGACGTGTGCGAACGGCTGGAATTGGCCCCCATGGTGCGGACCAACACCACGCCGATGGGCACCAATTATACGGTGCCGGTGGACCATCGAACGGGGCGCACCGGAATCACCGCCGCCGAGCGGGCCAAGACGATTCGTGCGATCGTCGATTCCAGCAGCGTTCCCAGCGACTTCGTGCGCCCCGGGCACCTGTTTCCGCTGGTGGCCAAGGAAGGGGGCGTTCTTCGCCGCGCTGGCCACACCGAGGCGACGGTCGACCTG
>CAYWTU010000262.1:0-6116 GCA_964461275.1 uncultured Pirellulales bacterium
CCGCCCGCCGCGTCCCTGGCGGCGCCAGCGCTACTGGCCCGCCTGGCCCCCCGCCGGGCCGCATCCTACCCCGCCATCGACCGGCCCCATCGAATCGTGGTTCTACCGGCACCAATGGCAGCCGCGTCCGTTGTCCGCGCTAGTTCCCTTAGAGGTCGTCGGCGATTGGCTCGTGTTCGATGACGAGCTGCCATTGGCCACGGCACTGCGGGAAGCGCTAGGTGAACGAGGGGCCAACGTCTATCGCGTGACCCGTGGTCCGCGACGCCTGCAACGGTCGAGTCGGCACGCAGTCATTCATTCCGAAAACGAACAAGACCTCGCCTGGCTATGGGAGCGAATCGCGAGCCAGGGCTTTAAGCCACAGCACATTGTAAGCTTCTGGACGGCTCCGAAAACAGAGAAGCGTCGCGTTCGACAGTCGACAGCAGAGTCGCCGCTGTCGGGGTGTTTGCACAGCGCTTGGCTGCTCCTCCAATTGGCCGCTCGCCAGGCGATGTCGCACCAAATTCGAGTGAACTTCGTCACGCGTTACGCCCAAGCCGTGGATACTGAAGAGGCAGTGCGGATCGAACCGGAGCAGGCCGCCATCTGGGGCCTGGTGCAGACGGTAACGCGGGAGGATCCGAACCTGACGTGCCGCGCCATCGACCTTGTCGACGAACAGTCGCCGACGAACGAGGCAGCCAAGTATCTACTGCAAGAGCTCGTTCATCCTGAGGCCGACGCCGAAGTGGCCTATCGCCAGCGCCAACGCTGGTTGCCGCGGTGGCAGCCGCTGGGAAGTGCACTGACCAAGGCGAAACGACGGCGCGTGATTCGGCGGGGCGGAGTTTACCTGGTAACTGGAGGGCTGGGCGGCGTTGGGTTTGCATTGGCGCAACGACTGGCCGAAAAGCACCAAGCCAAGCTCGTCCTAACAGGCCGGCGGCCGTTGCCTGCCGAAACGGAATGGCCGGACTGGTTGGCGGCCTATCCCGCGGAAAACTCGGTGCGCCAGGCCATCGAAAAAATCATGCAACTGCAGCGGGCCGCGACGGAAACCTGGTATGCGCGGTGCGACGTGGCGCACGAGACGGAACTGCAGAAGTTGATCGCGGAGGTTCACCAGCGCCATGGCCGCATCGACGGCGTGTTTCATGCGGCGGGAGTCCATGAAGATGCGCTGTTGGCCCACAAGAATTTGGAATCGCTCGATCGGGTGCTGCGGCCGAAGGTCTGGGGAAGCTGGCAGTTGCAATTGGCATTGTCCGAAAAGCAACGGCCGTGGGTGGTTCTTTTCTCTTCGATCGCCGGGCTGATGGGCGGCCCTGGTCAGTCGGACTACGCCGCCGCCAATCGCTATCAAGACGCACTAGCGCAGCAACAGCGTGGGCGGGGCCAGCGCTGGACGAGCGTTTCGTGGGGACTGTGGGGCGAGGTGGGCATGGGACGCAGCGCGCCAACCGACGGCGGAGCGATTGTGCCCATGGCGACCACTGCGGCGCTCGACGCGCTGGAAATGGCTCTGGGGCTGGACACAGGGCACGTGATCATTGCGGCAACGCTGCCCCCGGCAACACCGCCGGCAGACCAACCGTTGCGCCAGGCACACGACAAAACCGGCGTCGCTGCGGCGAACATGCAGGGCAGGCTAACTCCCGCCGCGAAAACGCCATCGTCCGAATCGATCGGCGAGGGCCTGCGCGAGCTTGCGGGGCGGCTGGAGAAACTGCTGGAAATCGACGCCGGCCAGCTCGACGTAGATGCCCCGTTCGTGGAGTTGGGCATGGACTCGATCCTGGTGGTGCAGTTCACTCGCGAATTGGAGCAGAAGCTGGGGCGGCGGTTGTCGCATGCGCTGCTTCGCGAGCATCCGAATGCACGAGCGCTGGCTGCGCACCTGGCCAACGTAGTGGATTCGCCGAACCTAGCGACCGACAGCAAGACGCTGCGCCGGAAATCCACTCGGCGACAAAAACGCAAGTGATCTGGCGCGTCTCGCAGACCTAGCGACCAGACGGCGTGCGATCGGCACAGCGCAGGGGACTGCCGATGCGGCGATGCCGAACCACCGTTGCGCCGCCGCGGCGCCGTCACGCAAATCGACACCCGTCGATTTACTGAATGATCCGGCGCAGCAGGATGCCGTTGTCGGTGTTCAGTTTTTCGCCTCGCTGGAAGCCCATGGGGATTGTGCGGTCGAACATGTAAAACGCCCGCTGCCGCTCGACGCTGCCCTCGTCCAGTCCGACTTCCTTTCCCAGCCGATATCCGTCGGGAAAGACCTGTTGGAACTCGCTGGGCGAGTACCAGGGGTAACTTTCGGGCGGGGCCCGCTCGACCTCGAACCGGCCGATGGTGATCCACACGGCATACACGTTCGACCGCGTGGTGGCCACGTTGCCGAGTTTTTGGAGCAGTTCGTAGCGGAAAGCGGGGTTGCTGTCGGTGTGGCGGAAGAGATTCGGATCGGCGTTGATGAACAACGGATCCGTGGGAGCGCCGGCCACGAGAACGCCTCGCAAGAGATTTGCGCTGACTTCCTGGCGCGCCGCGCCAACATTTAAGCTCGGATGCGTCAAAATGTCCAGCGGCACATGCATCTGCGCGCCGGCTGCGCGGAATGGCTGAGCGAAGAACGTCGGCGAGATCGAGTTCAGTTCACCAGCGCCGGCGGTCACGGCGACATTTACGCCGCCGGCATCAGTCGGGTTGTATCCGCGCCGCGATTTCCAGAACTGCTGCCAATTGGTGTCGCTGCCTGGCGAGGTCGTCGACCCGGTCGTCGCCTCGTATCCAAACTTCGCCACGTCACCCACCAAGCCGCGGAACACCAGGGGATCGAAGACCGTGTTGAGGTTGATCTTGCCTGGCTCGCGATACTCATTCACCAAATTGAACGGGGCGCAGAACGGGAACGGCATGGGGTTGGTCGCCGAGGTCAGCGCCAGGGTGGGCGCCTGAAAGTAGCCCAAGCTGGCACTCAAGCTCGACTGCGTGCCGGCGAAACGCGAAGGCACGCCGACGTAGTCCAAAATGCGATGGAACATCGGCGGGCGCTCGGGCGACGGCATCATCATATTGGCGTCCGAAACGAACGATCGACCGTATTGGTCAAAGACGTCTTGTAGGTGGCCAAAGACAATTTCCTGCATGTTGTCGTCATTCGACGTGTACTCGTCGACCGCGCCCGCATAGGTGAATCCGCGTCTCGGTTCCACCCCCGCTGCGTAGTTCACCGGCGCCGCCAACAGCCGCGACGGCGACAGCGCCGGCACCTGCATGATCTCGTGCCCGCTGACGTACGGCCGGTTGGGCCACTGGAGCCAGCCGGGCGTTGGAGGAGTTGCGGCAAGAGCGTCAAGCTGAACCTCGCCGATATATTCGCTGGCCGGAATACCCGAGGTCTCCAGGACGTTGGGAATCGAATTGCTGCCGTTGGGCGGGGGAATGGCGTCGGTCAGATTGGCTAGTTGATAGGGGAGCTGAGAGTTTCCGCCAACCACTTGGTTCACATAGCGAGCTGCAAAGCGGTCGCCGGCAAACCCGGGCATGCCTTGCGGCGGCGGCGTGTCATCCGGCGTGTAGGTGTAATTAGCGAATCCCAACGTGCTGCCGCGGAGGGGCGCGGTATCGGTGCTCGTGGCAGCCAGCGCCGTGGGCGTGTTGAAACCCTGCTGCCAGAGGCTCGCCTGTGCATTGACGCCGCGCTGCACACTGTCCAACGTCGTCACGTTGTTTCGTTCCCATCCCGATGTTGTCGCTGTGGGCTTGCCTCGGTACGCCGTCAAGGAAATCGGCAAGGCGTCCACCGTCAAATAGGGATTGCTGTTCGCGTCGTAATTCGCTAGGGGATTAGCCAGCCGCTGGAGCAGCAGCACACGAAATCCATCCGCCGTCCCGTTGCTGCCGTTCAGAGCGACTGGGAAGTCTGGGTTGGTGGCAGGCGACGAATCCAACGGAATGTCTTGAGGCAACATCGACGAATAACCGTCGATTGGTTCCGACACGTTCATCGACGTATACACGCCCGTTGAGGTGTGTTGCACGCCAAGGGGTTCGGCGGCGGTCGACGAACAGTTGATCTGAAACACCATTGGCCGCTGCACCTGCTCGCTCCAGACCAAACCCGCGGACGTCCAGGGCCGTTGTTCGGCCCCCATCGCGTCGACGGCAGTGATGGGATTGACAGGAACGGCAACCGACTCAGCCGGGTCGAGATTCCAGGTGAGTGCGAATTCGGTTCCGTTGAATTCACCGACGTTCATCTCTTGTCGGCCTTCGCTCGGCGTCTGATTGGCAGGCACGACGACGGCATATCGCCGCGGCGCCACCACCATGGGCCGATTGTCTGGGTCATTTTGGTCCACCGGCGAACCCGTATTGGACCCAGCAAAGTAGCGGACGAAACGCGCCCCAACGTCGCCGTAGTCGGTTGCTGTGTCCGGCTCCACGAAATAGATGAACCGGAACGAGTCGGCGGCAAAGGGTGCGCCGGTGTTCAAGATGGGGTTATCTAAGATCGACAAGTTGACGTCCGCCGGGGCCACCACCAGACGCCACACCGGTGCGTCGGTGAGGGCCGTTCCACCACCGAGCGCCGGGCCGGCGCGGCGATCCAACTGAATGCCATACTCACCGGTCAGCGGGCTGGAGTTTGACAACTCCACGGGCGGCGTGGCCACGCTGCCATTTTGTGGCCGCGAAGCATCCGTCGGCCAAGGATTGAACAACTCGAAGGCAAACACCCCCTTGGGCATGTCTAATTGATCGAAGTTGTTATTGATGTCAGTGCCGCCTTGAACCGTTCCGCCGCCAACCGTAGCGTCGTCCTCGATCCGCCGGTCGTGGTACGCCAGCGTTTCGGTAATGAGCAGCGCCGGCCGTTCACAGCCCCAGACCAGGCCGCGATAGGTAGCGGCGTCGTCGGGCGAGGGGCCTTCGTCCGGGTCGATCATCATCGTGCCAAAAATGCGATCCGTTCCCGGCGCCAGGCCCACCCAGCCGTCTACGTCCCAGGGGTCCCCGTCGAAAGCGCTGGCCGGGTTGGGCGTGTTCGGGCCGGCCGGGTAAGGCGGATCGACCGTGCCCTCGTCCAAGAACGGCCGGATGTCGTACTCGAACGGGGTCATGATCGAGTCGGCGTCGCGATAGTCGACGATATTCACCGCCCACTGCGCCAGCCAACGGGCCGTTTCCACTTCATCGGTGTCGGGCGCCGCCGAAGAGAGATTGACCTGGAAATGCTTGGGCGTGAGCAGCGACAACAGCAAATACAGCTTCTTCGCCATTTCGTAGCGGGCCAGCGCCTCTTCGGCCGCCAAGACGCCATCGCGGTTCAAATCCATGCTGACGCCGCTTTGCGGCGTCGTGGCCGCCCGGCCCGGATCGGACCAGGCGATTTCGCCTTCGCCCCGGAAAGCGATGGCAGCATTCGGCAGGTCGGTGTCGGAATTGCCGTCGTTGTCCGCATTGTCCGCGATCTCGAGCGCCTCGCTGAATTCGTCCACCACGCCGTTGGGGGCGTTGCCCGAATCGCGGCCGTTGCCGAACGGCGCATTGAGGTCCAGCTTCAAGTTGGCCATCAGGTCGTAACCCAAATGTTGGCCCAACTGATTGGTCATGTAGTCGAGCGTAGGGCCGATGAGCCGATTGCTGATGGTGTTGATGACCACGGCGGGCGTGGCCGAATCGTGTTCGCGCAGAATCCGGTTGCGAAGCATATCGGCGACGTGCGCGGCGCCTGGGCGGGCGAACTGAATGTTGTCGCCTGCAACTAACGGCGCGGTATCGAACCTATAGGTGCGCAACTCCGTGGCCACCATCGTCTCATTCATCTGAAAATCGGGCATCGCCACCACGCTGGGGCCGGGCAGATCCCAACTGTCGGTGGTCACCAGGTTCCGGAGCCAGGGATCCGCAGCCAGCGTAGGCGCCAGAAGCGCCAAACGACCGGGCAATGCGCCGACATCCAAGTCATTGGCCCGCAAGAGCGGCTCCAACTCGCCTGGATGGAACGGATTGTCGCGGGTGTACGTTAGGCCGTCGGGATCGCGCAGTCCGGCCCGCGGCGCGCTCGGCGACAGGTCGAGTTCGTAAGGATCGTCCAGCACGTGGGTGTACGGCGCGCCCGG
>CAYWTU010000263.1:0-6113 GCA_964461275.1 uncultured Pirellulales bacterium
TGCTATTCATATCAGGACTCAGACGGTCTAGCTGCTGGCAGTTACGGCGGATACAACAGATGGCGCGAAGACCTTGCCAAGATCGCAGGATATCCACTTGGGCAGTATGAGCAGTACGGGAAGATGTGGGACAGCCACTGCGTTGCTTGTTGGAACGGCGCAACCGGCCCGTTCTCAGAGTTGATCAACTTTTCCGACTGTGATGGCGTTATAGGCACCGCCGTTGCCCGCAAGATCGCCGCCGACTTCGCTGCGTTCCAGGATGCGGCCGACAGCGTTGGCGGTTGGTTTGCTCAGAAATATACAGAGTGGCGGCGTCTGTTCGAATTGGCCTCAAACGGCGGATGCGTTTGCTTCCACTAACTTTTGGAGAAACCCCGGTCATGCGCCTGCGGAAAGCCCTATCTACCGTCCGGCTGATGATGAGCATGGGTCTTGCCCGCACGTTCGGAGAGTATGTTAACTCGGGCTGGAATGGCGATTTCGAATACCACCGTTACCGCTGGCGCGGTGAGGAGTGGGTCATTCCATCGGGTCCCGTCAAAACACTGGAAGGATAACCACCAACTTGGCGAGATGGATCGACATTGCCCTTCTTGAGCCGAAGAACCACAGCCGCGGCGGGGCGTGGTTCGCGTGGCGGCCGGTGCGGCTGGGCGCGCTCGGGACGGGCCGGTGGGTCTGGCTGCAGCGCGTGCTGTGGGATCGCTGCTGCGGCGTCACCATCTATCAGCCCCTCGACGTCGCCAGCCGTTGGCAGCCGTGGGCGTGGTATCGCCCGCACGCGCCAGCGGGCCGCGAGACGGCCGGCGCCAGCCACTATGCCGCGCGGCCACGCGCTGTGCACGAGGCCACGCCGGACGACATCGTGCACCGTCTAAGACACAGAGCATCCGAACTCCGCGACGTCTCCACCCAGCACGAACCTAGCGAGCCGATCGACAGCCTGCTGGATAGCGCAGCCACGCGCATCGCGGTGCTGCAGTGCGAGTGCGCGGCTCTGGCGGCACTCCTTGAGGGAAATCGGACCCTGCCGGGCCGCGCGTATTCCAAGTTTACACACCCCATTCCACCAACGCAACGAGGCCCAGGTCATGCGCGTGATAACACAGCGCGAAGTGATTCAAAGCGTCAAGCGGCGCTTTCGAATCGAATTTCCAAGAGACGAACAGGAATTTGAAGACGGCCGGACAGTGGGGCGAATTTGGAATGCCTTGAGTGCGCTCGATGAAAACACATGCTCCCGCGAAGACATCAACAGAGCCATCTGTAGCATGAGTGGCTGGGCTGACATCAGGTGTGAAGAGTGCGAAAATTTATGCAACGCCGTAGTCCGCTTCGGTGCCGAGCCGGATTATGATGTCCGCTGGATGGACCTGTGTGGCGACTGCCTTGACAAGGCAAAAGAAGCTCTGAATATCTGCCGCGACCCCATCGAAACATAGCCATCACACCACACCCCCAAAACACAAAAAATCGCCCCCGCCCAGCGCACGGGGAACGCGCGGGGCGGGGGCTCGGGCTCGGCCGGCAGCGGGGGCAGTCCGGTGGCGAGCGCATGCCGGGCGGATCCGGCATGTTCTGGTGATCTGGGCCGGGCGTTACACGATGCGTGCCACCGCCCAGGCGCTGACGATGGCAAGCGAAACGGCGAGTGAGACGATGAGGCGGCGGTCGTCGCGCGTCTCGAGGCCGAGCAGCCGCAGCCACGCCGCAGCCGCGCTCTCGATCACTTGACGGCGTCGAGCGCCTTGATGGCGGCCTCCAGCGATCCCGTCGAGTAGAGCGTCGCGGCCGGGAGAAGCCACGCGAGCCACCGCTTTGCGGTCCGCTCCCAGCGCGGCACGCGCGCCCGGTCGCTCGACGACGTTTCGAGCCGGACCGTCGCCGCCTCCACGTGTTTCAATCGCCCGTCCAATCTGGCGAACATAGTGTGGCCTTCCATCAGCCTGTTCTCGATTCTGATCAGGCGCTCGTCCGAGGCCTCGGTCCGCTCCATCAGGCGGCCCAGCATCATCGAAAGATCGTGCCACAGATGGGGGTGCAGATCCATGCGCGACCCTCTCCCTCATGATGATATCGGTGAGCGCGGCGGCCAGAGTCATCGGTACGTCCCCCCTTCGTTCACGACGTGCCGCCGGGCGCCGGCTGCGGCTGCCCCGGCTTGCAGTTCTTGTCGACCTTGGCGTTGTGGCGCCGCACTTGATGAATCGTCCCCGGCGTGTCGCGCGGCTCCCAGGTGATCTTCTCCGAGATCTGGCAAAAGTCGGAACCGGTGACGGCCACGGCGAGCGGCATGCTGTCGGCGCAGCCGCCGGCGAGAGCGGCCAGCCCGAGGGCGAGCAGTGTGCGTGCGGTCATGGCGAAACCCCTGTTGAACGAGTGCGGCAGGACGACGAGCGCGCGCACAGCGCGGCGAGCTCGGCCGCCGTTTCCGGCGTGCGGTCGATGGCGTCGGCGGCCGCGCGGGCGCTGGCGGCCGCCTTGGCGACGGCCTCGTTGTGGATGGCGGCGACGGCTTTGAGGCGGCCCGTGCAGACGGCCTCCTGCGCCGTGCGCTCGGCCACGACGGCATTGTTGACGGCGATCGATGTGCGCACGTCCATGGCCGCATAGACGACCACGGGCGCCGCAATGGCGATAAGCGAGAGAATGAGCGACAGCGGCATCTTAGGTCTCCACTGTGTCAAGGCTGGCCACTTCCACGCTGAGGGGCGCGCCCAGAGCCGCGCGAGCCACGCGGTTGCGCTCCATGACGTGAGCGACGAACCACGTCGCAAGGCAGCCCACAAGCGCGCCAGCCAGCCACGGATTGGCAACGAGAAGTTCGCGAAGTGCATGGATGCCCTCCAGAACGGCCTTGCCGGCCGTCAGTTGCTCGCTCACAGAATGAAGATCGGGCAGCGCACTGAGGTCAGGCCCAGCCGAAATCGGGACCACGGGCTGCGCCGCGGGCGCGACCACGGCCGGGACTGCGGACTCGTTGACGGCCGCGCCCGCGCCCGAGACGCCGAGCGAGACGGCCGCCGCACGTTTCAGCACCGCCGCAGTCAGCATTTCGGTCGAGCCCGCATCCCGCAGCGCCTTGGACGTTGCCGCGACCGGCCAGCGGAAGTCCAGCGCGCTGGAAATGCTGTGATAGCTGTAGGCGACCTTGTCGCCATGGTTGCCGTCAACGCACTTGACGGTGCCGTCGTCGCGCACCTCGACGACGATGTTGACGTGGCCGGAGGGCGGCGCGCCGCGCGGCCACACGGCGATAGCGCCCGCCTTCGGCACGCACGCGACGCCATACTGCCGGTAGCTGCGGGCCATCAGGTTGATGCTGCGGGGCGGCAGCGGCAGCCCGGCGCGCTTCAGGCATGAGCCCACGAACGCGGCACACCATGCCGTCTCGTCGTGCTCGACTTCGGGATGGCCGCAATCGCGAAAAAGCCGCATCACGTTCGGGTTGTCGCGTGCCCCCTTAATTTCCGCGAGACCCAGATCCGCAATTGCGAGATCGAGCCACGGCGCGTCCTTGTGCATGTCGCCCCCTTTGAATGTGCTAGTGGCATTCTCAACCGTTGGACGGCCACGCCCACGCGTCGATGGCGTCTCTGGTCGTGATGGTGCCGGCCGTGATCGCGGCCAGCACGGCCGCCTCGGCCGCAAAGCAGGCGGCAATGTGCGTGCGGGCCGCCATGATCACGGCGCCCATGTCGGTGTTGCTCAGCGAAACAAACACCGCGTTGGCGAATTTCCACGGGCTCGGGTCAATGCGCAGGCCCGCGCCGATGGACACGAATTCGGCGATGAGCTTGGCTTGCGAGTCCCGGTCGGTGGCGATCGTGTAGGTGGACCAGATGCAGCCGCCCGTCTCCACCTCCCAGCGCTTCGCCGCCGCGTAGGCGCGCAGCGCCTCCGGCGTGTTGCGCGTGGCTTCGTTGGCAGCCGCCGCAGCGTTGATGGCATCAATCTCCTGCTGCGAGAGATTGATGACGGAAACCCGCTCCTCCGGCGGCTTCGACAGGTCGACGACTACGCGTTGCATGGCCCCTCACGAATACTGGATGTTGATTTTGCCGAGGTCGAACGTGTTGGCGCCGCCCGCCGTCGTAATGCGCAATTGAGTGAGTGCCCCAGAAAGAGATTTCGAACCCGCGCCATTAAACACGTTTGCTCCATCGTCTCTGGCCAGAATGCTGGTTCCGCTCCATGTATTGGTGGATGGGTCCATCAGCGTCAAAGTAAGCACACCCGTGTATGCCTGGGCCGCCACTTTGGCATTGATGAGCATGAAGCCTGATGAGTAGGCGGTAAAGCCGGTCGCCGCCTCGCCAAGAACCGTGCCAGCGTAGCCTGTCGTTTCAAAGCCGCCGCTGTCGCCAAGCTGGATTATGACGTTCGAGGTGCCGTTGGTGGAAACGCCGTCGAACAAAATGCGGATCGCCTTCGCCGTCGACGGAATGCCGGTGAAGTCGATCGCCGTTCCAGATGTCGACGCGACCGGCGTGCCGAGCGTGATGCCGGTGCTCGGGAGGTTGGTCAGCAAAGAGCCATCGACAGCCGGCAGCTTGCCCGTGGTCTCGTCGAGCCTGACGAGGTTCCCGTTACCTGTGCCGTGGTTCAGCGCCGCCGCCGTGCCGAGCGTCGGCTTTCCGGTGAGATCGGCATAGGCTCCAGAAAACCCGCCCGGAAGGCCGGTGAGCAGCGAGCCGTCGACGGCGGGCAGCTTGCCGGTCGTCGGGTCGAGGCGCACGAGATTGCCGTTGCCGGTGCCATGGTCAAGCAGCGCCGCCGTGCCGAGCAAGAGCGCGGCCCGCATCGCCGCATTGTCGGCGGCCTGCAGAAACGTTTTGGCGTTGGCCGATGCGTTGGAAAGGTCGGCGACGGTGTGCGCGTGCGTCGACGGCGCCTGATCCTGCGTCCAGTACACGATCTTGGTCACGCCGGCCCAGGTGCCGTCGCCCGCCGCCGTCACCTGATAGCGGACCCATTTCGACGAGCCATTGTCGACGACGTGGACGAGATCGCCTTTGTCGAGGCCCGTCAGAGCCGCGGCAGCCGTGAGATCGGCGACCACGATCACATCGCCGAGGCCGTCGATGAGATCCTTGAGCGTCTTGCCCTGCGCTGCAGACAAAGGCTTCGTCGCGTCGTTGGTCGTCAGGTTGTCGACGATGACGGACGCAAGCCCGGCGACCGCAGCGGCCGTGATGGCGTTGGCCAGATCGTCGTCCCGATCAGCCGAGATGCTGACGTCGAAGGCTTCGGCCAAGTGGCGGAATTGCGCAACGATCCTGTTCAGCCAGGCGGCCGTGATCCGCGTCCCGTCGTTTGCGCCCGGTGACGACTCGTTCTTGGCCCAGTCGAACACAGGCGCAACGTGTGCAGGCCGGGTGTTCGTGCCGTGAGCGCCGTCGAATCCAAACGGGAGCGTCATTGATGAACCTCAGAGGATTTTCGAAGCGGCCACGAACAGGGCATCGATTTGTGCCGGCGACAGTCCAAGGCTAGCCCCGAGATCGCAGATCCATTGATCTTCGCGGTAGAAGTTGTTTCCGTACTCGTAGGCCTGATAAGCCGAGCTTTCCTTTTCCATTGCGTCGATCAGCGCCTCGACCTGCAGAAAAAGGCCGGCATTGATCAGCGCCTGGCGCGCCTGGTAGTTGCTGACCGAGCGCGGAACGGCCGGCGCCAGCGTCTCGGCGAACGCCGTCGTGTAGGCCTCGCTCCGCATGATATCGCGCCTAAGCGCGCTATAGCCGAGATCATCGAGCACCTCGACCGGCGGGCCGCTCGCCGGCATTTCGAACAGGGCGGCCACGCGGCTCTCCGTTTCGAAGTCCGTCGAGTTGATGTCGCCGGCAAGATAAGACTTCGCCGCCCACTCGGCACCCAGCGCGCCTTCGATGATTTGCGACACGCCCGCCGCAGGCACGGTGATGCCGTTACAGACGACGGTCTGACCGGCGATTTTTAGCGTCATGATTGCCCCCAGCGTTAAGCGATCGCACCCAGGCGCGTGCCCGTGTTGATCCATGTGATGTTCGAGTTGCCGTCGACCGCGTGCCCAGCGGCACCGCCGGTCGCGCCGCTGGTCCCGTTGGTGCCCGCCTGGCCCCAGGCGC
>CAYWTU010000264.1:0-6088 GCA_964461275.1 uncultured Pirellulales bacterium
GGAAATCGCAAATCCCCAAGAAGGAAGCGCAGCGGGCCAAACTGGCCCCCAACGACGTGCTGTGGCGATACTTCGTCGAGATCGAAGGGCAGCCGGGACTTGGCGATGTGCTGTACGTGCTGGCGCTGCTCTTGGTGCGGCGGCGGGTGCTCAAGCTGGAATCGACCGAGGCCGCGGCCAGCGGGGAAACGCTGGTGCTGTATTCGCCGCGCGAGGAGACGACGCACCGCGTGGCCGCCTGCTCGCCCAGCGATCAGCGCGTGGCGGAAATTCAACTGCAACTGCAAAAGCTGCTGTTCGCGGGCGCCGAGTGACCGCCGCACCCGGGAGATAAACCACAAAGACACGAAGGGCACATAGGGACACGAAGAAGCTGAAAAAAGCCGCGACCGTTGGTCGCGGAAAAGCGGCGGTTGGCAAACCATCACAACACAAAGCCGCGATCGGTGATCGCGGGGGAATCGCCGAATGGTTATCCATCACCGGTTGCCTTCGTAGCCACGTCCCCACGGGCCGTGAGCACAACTGCCGATGCTTTCCACGAAGAGTAAGCACAACACAAGGGCGCGAACGTGCCGCTGCCTGAATCAACTCGAACATGGGCGCCAGCCGCCGCCGGCCGACGCGGCCCGCTGCTGGCGGCGCTGGCGCTCGGTTTGTTCGGACTGTCGGGCGCAAGTTGTCCGCGCACGGTCCATCAATACGCCGCCATGCCGACGCAGGCGCTCCCCGAAACCGCCACGCTCGACGACGTGCTGGCCAGCGTCAACCAGAACACCGAGAAGATCACCTCGATCTACAGCGAGCACGCCACGATCAGCGGCCGCGACGTGCCGACCTTGAGCGCCTTGGTGGCGGCCGAGCGGCCGGGACACTTTCGCCTGCGGGCCAAGACGGCGTTTGCCGGTCCGGAGATCGACCTGGGCAGCAACCCCGAGTTGTTCTGGTTCTGGGTCCGTCGCAACGATCCGCCCGCCGTGTACTATTGTCGCCACTCGCAGTTTCCCGAGAGCAACGTGCGCCAGATGCTGCCCGTCGAGCCGCAATGGCTCATTGAGGCTCTGGGTCTGGTGACGCTCGACCCGGCCGACATCCAGCGCGGCCCCATTCGCCGACCCGACGGCCACATCGAAATCCATACCATGTTCCCCGAGGCCCCCGAGAAACCTCGCAAGATCACGGTCATCGACGAGGCCCGCGGCTACGTTTTGCAACAGCACGTTTATGACTTGCAAGGACAGCGGCTGGCGTCGGCTGTCGCCCGCAATCATCGCCGCGATGCAGAAACCAATGCCGCGTTGCCGGAGGCCGTGGACATTGAGTGGCCGCCCGCCGAATTCGCGCTGACCATCGAGCTGCGCGACGTGGAGATCAACCGGCTGCGCGACGACGCCCCGCAGTTGTGGGTGAAGCCGGCGATCGCCGACGCCCGGGACGTCGATATTGGCGACCCAAGTTTCCAGCCCCCGCCGCCTCACCGCTCGGCCCGTGTGAGCCACGCCTCGTATCAAACGCAGCCTCACGCGGACGACGACAAGTTTCACCCGCAGCGCGGCCCGAAACTCTTCGGGCGGACTTGGAAGCGCTAACGCCGCCTCACGGCGCGTAAATCGATCGGCCGCCGTCCACCGGCAGGCACGCGCCGGTCACGAAGTCGTTGTCGATCATGAACAAGACGGCGCTTGCGATGTGCTCAGGGGTTCCTTCGCGTTTGACCAACGTGGCGCCGATCGCCTCTTCGCGCTCGGCCAGGGGCAGGTCGTGCGGCAACATCACCGGGCCGGGCAGAATGCAATTGACCCGCGCCTTGGGATTGCGGCAGCCTAGTTCGACCGCCAGGCTCCGCGTCAGGGCGGGAATCGCGCCCTTGGAGGGAAAGTACGCCGCGTAATTCAGATAGGGCCGCTCGATGGCCCAGTCGCCCAGTGTCACAATGACGCCCCCTTCCGGCTGCTGGACCATGGCCAGGCCCGCCCGCTGGCAACATAAGAACGTTCCCAGCGCGTTAATCTCAAAGTGTGCCCGGATGTCGGCCGCGGTGACCTGTTCGAGCGGCTTGCGATTCCAGATTGCGGCGCAATTGACCAACACGTCCATCCGGCCGAAGCGAGCCAGGGTCTGCTCGATCATCGTTCGCACGGCCGTCTCTTCGCTCAAGTCGGCTTGAAACGCCTCGGCTGTCGCCCCCAGCGACCGCAGGGCCGCTACGGTGTCGGCCGCTTCGGCGGCCGATGTGCGGTAATGCACGGCCACCGCGTACCCGCGCCGGGCCAGCGCCTCCGCCACGCAGGCGCCCACGCGGCGCTTGCCGCTACCGGTGACCAATGCCACTCGGCCGCCGCCCGGCCGGGATCCATCGATCGTTGATTGCATGTCGGACATTTCTTGGGCTCCGGCGGGCGTTTCGCACAAGCGGGCAACGCGTGTACTACCTTTCGCGGCGATAGACGACCAAATGATATAGTTGGCCTCCCATTCGCAACCGACTCTGCCATGCGCCGCGCTGGAAGTTGGTTGTGTGCTCGGCCACGCGAGTCCACTTTCCCCCCAGCAGTTCGGCGGTGTCGGAAGCGTTTTCCGGCCGGGCGGCAAAAACGTTGATCGCCGCCTTCTCCACGTCGGACATGGCCCGCCGGTATCGCGTCAAGAATACGTGCGGGGTGACCGCCTTGGCGGCATAATAGGCTTCGAATTCACAGTACAGGTTATCATCCGGGCGCAGGTGTGTGCGCACAAATCGTTCGACCGGCCGATAGTCGCGAGCTTCCCATTCCGCCAGAAGCAGCGCCATCCGCGCCGGCAGCCCCACCAGGCAAACCGCGGCCAAGCCAACGACAAACGCCCGTTGCGTCCACTTGCCGGGCGACGTTTGCTCGAACCAGCGCAGCAGGCACACCAATGCGGGAACGTACGCCATCCAAGCATAGTACCGAGCGAACTTGCCGACCGCGGCAAGCCCCGCAGGGACGAGCATGGCGAACAGCAAGCCCGCCAGCAAGGTCCGCCGCTCCGGAGAACGCGTCCGCGAGAATTCCCAGGCAACCGCCACGAGCAACAGAAGGTACAAGACCATCAGGCTCGGATCGACCCTGAGAGACTTAACGGCGTCTGCGACGCGAGCGGCTGCTGGGCGATGTTGACCGGCGAGCTCGTGGATGGAGTTCAGGAGATAGGGCCACGCCGCTTGCGATGCGAAAAACAAGTACAGGCCGCCCACGCCCAGCAGTACGCCGGCCCAGACGAGGGCGACGTCCACAATCCGGCTGCCGCCGTAAGTCATGAGGTACACCAGCGACAGAACGCCCAGGTACGGGATCAATTGAAAGCCGGTCCAGGGAATCGCGGCCCCCAGAACCATCAACCCCACACGGCGCCGAAGCGACGACTCTGTAAGCGCGACCGCCCACAAACAAACCATCCAAAACATTCCCAAACAATCGTAACGGCCGCCGCGGTACGAATATGCAACGCCGTCGCCGCACAAGATCGTCACAATCGCCAGCGCCCGACCATGAGCCGAGCGAATCACGGCGCGACGCGCCAGCGTCCACCACAGCGCGCCGCAGGCCATCAGCATCAGCGCGTAGTTGAGCGCCCGCACGGCGACCACTCCTTGACCGAAGCAGGCGATCCACGGGATCAAGACAATGGTGTGCAACGGGGCGTTGCCCGCAAAGAACGTGTGGCTGGGTTGCGTGGACCAGGCCGCCGACGTGAACCCCTTGCCGCGCAACAGATTGATCGCCGGGTCGGTGAACATCACCTCGTCGATCCAGACCGTTGGGCTGCGTTCCGACGTCGCCAGATTGATGAGCAGGAATGCGGCAAGAATGAGGGCCGCAGTCAGGAGTTCGTTACGGCCTTTTGCCATGTCGGACGCGTTCTGCTGCGAGTCTTCGCCTGTCGCCGCCCACGTCCTATCGTGAGCAACGCAGCGCCTGCTACGAACCGGCCAGCGCCGCGGCCAGAAGCAGCCCCCCGACCGCCAGGCCCAGGTATCGGCTGACGTGGTCCCGCAGGGCAAACACGATGGGATCCTCCGGAAGTTCACCGCGCGTCGCCTTGAGCCAGATGCGGTTGATCCAGTACATCAACAGCGGGCAGATCAACCACAGATACCACGGCGTGCGGTACAAGAGCGCCGTCTTGTCGTCGTTGACGTACAGCGCCAAGACCAAAACGGCAATGTAGCCGCTGGCCAGGCCCATGCTCTCGATCAGGCCGATGTCCGCCACACGGTAGCCGCGGCCATGGGCCTCCAGCTCGTCGCGCCGCAACAGCTTGTCCAATTCCGCGTACCGCTTGGCGAACGCCAACGACACGAACAAGAACAGCGAGAACGCCATCAACCACTCGGAGACCGCGATGCCGGTCGCCAGGCCGCCGGCGAAAACGCGGAGCGTGTACAGCGCCGCTAGGAACTGTACGTCCACGATCACAAACGGCTTGGCAAACGCCGAATAGGCGCACGTGGCGAAAAAGTACACCGCCAGCGCCACGCTAAAGCTCACCGGCAGCGTCAGGGCCGAAACCAGAAACGCCGTGGTCACCAGTACCGCGGCGATGGGCAGCCCATGGCTGATGGGCAGCTCTCCCGAGGCAAACGGACGCTTGCGCTTGGTCGGATGACGGCGATCGGACGCCACATCGGTCATGTCGTTGAGGATATAGGCCGCTGAGGCGCTCAAGCAAAAGCAGACGAACGCAATCACGGTCGTCCAAAACATGTCCAGCCGGAGTACGTTGTGCGACATCACCAAGGGCACAAAGAGCAGCGTGTTCTTGACCCATTGATGCGGCCGCAGGGCCTTGAACAGCGGCGCCGCAGCGCTCTGACGGCGACCGACAACCGTCGGCGATGCGAAGGACGACACCTGTCGCAACAATCCGGCCGAAGCGTCGGCCACGCAGACCCGCCGCGCGGCTCGCCAGATCGGCAGGTCGGCCCGACTGTCGCCCAAATAGTCAAAACCGGCGTAGCCGTGCTCGGCACAGTACGCTTGCATGGCGCGAAGCTTTTCAGCACCCTTCAAATTCCGCTCGCCGTCGCTGGCCAACACGTCGTCAAACATTCCCAACTCGTCGGCGACGACGCGAGCCCACGTCACGTCGCTGGCCGTGGCCATCACCAGCTTGCGGCCCTGCGCCCGTTGACTGACCAGAAACGTCAAAGCCTCTTCGTTCAACGGCAGCCGGCGGGTATCGATGGTCACCGCCTGGCTCATCGCCCGTTTGAACGCGGCCCGGCCATGGGCCAACTTGCCCATCATCCCCAACAGGCGGCCCGGCGACTGCTTGAACAGCGCCACCGCCGCCTCACTGAGCAAATCGGTGCGAATCAGCGTGCCGTCCAGATCGACGAACAGAATCTCACGGTCGTGCGCCGGCGCGCCGGCTGGCGATGCGGCAGCGTTTCGATGAGCGGCCTCAATCTGCACGCCTGACGCTGTGGATACCATGATTCGGTCCGGCAACTTGTTGCGGGGGATCGCGCGATGTTTGAGGACCAGTATATCCGACCCCAAGCAACCTGGAAGTGGGGGCGATAGAGTGAAACCGCCAATACGTCCCTGTGGTCTGGAACCCGGCCTAGCGTCGCCGGCGGGCCGCCAGTTGCCCGGCCTTGATTATCCCGCCCTGCATCACCGCAATCAGCCGCGTGCGGTCTTCCAGAATCGTGATGTCCGCCAGCACGTCGCCATCGACCACGAGCAAATCGGCCAGTTTTCCCGGCGTTACGGTTCCAAATTCATGGCTGCGGCCCATGATCTCCGCGCCGGTCTGCGTCCCGCACTTGATGACTTCCAAGGGCGAAAGCCCGACGTAGTTGACAAAGAAGCTCAGCTCCTTGGCGTACGTTCCGTGCGGGTTCCAGGCGAATCCGTAATCGCCCCCCATGCCCAGCCGTCCGCCGGCCTGGAGGATCATCCGCGCGCTTTCAGCCCCGCCGTCGAGCGTCTCTTGATGGCCGTCGACCACCTTTTGAGACATGCCAAACTCGGGACCGTGGTGGATGCTGGCCCATTCGAACTGCAGGGCGGGGACCACCGGCGTGTTGCGGATCATGAGCAAGTCGAGCGCCTCGGCG
>CAYWTU010000265.1:0-6087 GCA_964461275.1 uncultured Pirellulales bacterium
GATCCAGCAGCCGCAACTGCGCCAGTTCCATCGCCACGATCACGCCGATCGCCTCGCCAAAATCGTCGACCGACGTTTCGACGTTCTGCTGGACCCGTTCGATTAGGCTGACCCGTTTGCCCAGCGATTCGGAACAAAGCTCCGAAAGCCGCTGCAAATGCTCGCTGACCACGGCCCCGTATGCGTGGTGGTTGAGCAACTCGCGGGACCGGCCCAGATTGGTCGTGTTGTAGCCGCGGAAGCAAAACGCCGAACTTGGAATGCGTTCGCGAAGTTGGTTCGGGTTGAGTGCCATATCGATCAGTGCAGGCGGCGAAAATGTTCGCCAGTAGGGCGTTACATCCCGGCCGACATTGGCCGTTGGGTAAACGGCAGACAGCCAGCGCCGCCTGGCCATTCCATCATAGCAAACCCGGCCCGACGCTCTGAGTGCTGGGCGCCGTAAACAGCCGTCCAACGCTTCGGGAAACTTCCCGCGGACGGCCGACTGTGCCGGCTGACGCGATTCTATGGCGCACCGGGCTTACGACGCCTAACCCGGATCGTAAACCACGGTTACGCCGGGCAGTCGTTCTTCCAGCGCCTTGACGCCCGCCGGAGTGACCTTGGTCAGCGACACATCCAGCCGTTTGAGGTTTTTCAGCGATTCAAGTTGCGGCAGGCCGGCATCGGTAATCAACGTTTGCTTTAGCTCTAGAACCTCCAACTTCGACAGCGGCGCCAGGTGTTTCAGGCCCGCGTCCGTAACGGTGGTGTTTTCGAGCGAAAGCTCCCGCAGTTTCTGCATGGCGGCCAGCGCAGCCAGTCCGTCGTCGTCGATGCGGCTGTGCCACAGGTTCAAGTTCTCCATCTGCTCCATGGCCGCCAGATGCGCCAGCCCGACTGAGCCGACGCGGGTCTCGCTGAGATCCAACAGGCGAAGCTTGGTCAGTCCTTTGATCGCTTCCAGCCCGGCGTCGCCGACTGCCGTGTCGCGCAGCGACAGCCGCTGCATTTTGGTCAAGCCGGCCAATTGCTGCATACCGTCGTCGCCGACGAACGTACGGAACAACGTCAGTTCCTCCAAGTTGGTCAGCCCGCTTATGGCCGGCAGTCCCGCGTCGGTGATCTGCGTGTCCTCTAAAATCAGCGACGTCAGTTGGGGCATTTCCCGCAGCGGTTCAAGCCCCGCGTCGGTAACCAACGGGCTGCGGATTTTTATTGACTTTAAGCTGCGAACCTTGGCCAGGTTTTCCAGCCCGGCGTCGGAAACCTGAAAGCAACCGCGCAGGTCCAAGACCTTCAACTTCTTGGCGCCCTCGAGTTCGGCTAGTCCGCCATCGGTGACGTTGTTGTAGGGGATCAACAACTGTTCAAGGTTGGGCAAGTTTTGGAAATGCACCATCCCTGCGCCGGTCATGTTTGAGCGACGCAGCGCCAGCACCTTGAGGTTCTCCAGTTGACACAAATCGCGGACGCCGTCGTCGCCAATGGCGGTGCCTTCCAGCGCCAATTCGCGCAGGTTCTTCAACGCCACAATCGCGGCCACCCCCAGATCGTTCACGTCGGGACTGTTGAAAGTGAGCTTCTCGACGTTCGGCAGGCTACGCAGCAACTGGAGCTGGTCGTTCTGGGGCTGAAACGTGCCGAAATCGATCGCCACAACCGCGCCTGCGTCGTTTTTCTTGAGCGACGCTCCCAACTTTTCCAACGCCTCGACTGCCTGTGGGTCGTCCGGAGCAGCGGCGGATTGAGGTGTCGAGGGCGCCGGCGACGAACCGGTCGGTTGGGCCGCGGGCTGTTCGCCAACCGGCCGATTGCAACCCGTCACA
The DNA here is from genome assembly GCA_964461275.1 of uncultured Pirellulales bacterium. Lineage (GTDB taxonomy): Bacteria > Planctomycetota > Planctomycetia > Pirellulales > CAYNRE01 > CAYWTU01. The sequence continues at coordinate 1,812 of CAYWTU010000265.1, forward strand.
AGCATCAAGCAGACCGCCGCTGGCCCTAGCCAAACCGACAAGCGACATGGCTGCTCGGCCCGCCAATCTGCGCAAGCAACCCCCGCGGGGCCGGCACAAATACGTGCCAATGTCGAGTTTGTTACAGTCTTTTCCACCAGTCGATCCCTCCCAGGCCCGCCTCGGGCGGGCTCAGCACACGATTGGTTTACGAGTCTCGCCAGCCTAGAAAAGCCCCCTCCGCATTGCAATGGCCCCCGCTGATGCCAGAATTTGCCACTTGTCGGCCGCTTGAGCCGGGGCAAGATTTCTACATCAGCGGCGAATACACCCCCGCAGACAAGTAACCCCTGCACGGCGCCGACGCCGACCCGTTGCGAAGGCAAGGACTGACGCCATGAGCGACGCCTGGTACTACGGCCAAGGCGGCCAACAATTCGGACCCGTTACGTTTGAGCAACTCAAGCAATCCGCGGCGGGCGGCGCCCTGAGCCCCTCGGACTACGTTTGGACCGAGGGTATGCCGAACTGGAAGGCGGCCAGCGAAATCGCCGGATTGTTCAGCGGACCGCCGCCGTTGGCCGGGGCCGGCGCACCAGGCGGAGTCAGCTACAGCCAACCGAGCAGTCCCGCCTCACAGTTTTCCGGCACGAAAATCGCCGCAGGAGTGATGGGCATTTTGTTCGGCAGTCTTGGGGTGCACAAGTTCGTGTTGGGGATGGTCTGGCCGGGGTTGATATCTCTGCTGCTGACGCTGTGCAGTTGCGGCACGCTGCTGCCAATCACGCAGGCGATCGGGATCATCGAGGGAATACTGTACCTGACCAAGAACGACGAGGATTTCTATCAGACCTACATCGTGGAGAAACGCGGTTGGTTTTGACCGCGACCTGCGCCAACTGCCGACTCCGAGTGCGAAACGAATGAGCGCTGCGGCCTCCGTCCCTTCCTGCCGTCTCTTCCTGGTACAACCGTGTCACTCGGTTGGCTATTGAAAGTCGGGCGGTGAAACGGGGACGGGTGAAACAGGGATGCAACTCGATTTAGGCGTTGGTCTGCTTTTTTTGGGGACGGCCGCGAGAACGGAGGGGGGCGTGTAGGCACAGGCGTCGAGCGATGGCTTGTGGCCAAGCGCGATCGCCCAAGGGGCTGCTCCCACGAACGGCTCGTCGCGCCGCTTCCAACACCAACACCAACACCAACTCCGCTTCCGTCGCCGGAGCGTTGACGCGCGCGACCCAGCCCAGATTCCGGGATTGGCGCCATGCGCTTCCTGCGCGGCAGGAGGCCGCAACATCCCCGGCACGACGCCGCTTACAACCCGCCAACCCACACCGCCGAAATTACAGTGCACGCTGAACCAAGACAGGCCTACTCCTGGTGAGGGCGGATTGCCACGGGAATTCGAGTCACTGCGAAGATCGTATGATTTGTCTGGCGGCCCCTTAGCGACCAGGCGCGGACTAGGGAAGCAAACTCCGACAAACGCACTCCAACCGTTCCTCCAATGCCGCCAGGCCTTCCAGCACTTGCATTTCCACCTGCAGCGCCCACAGCGGCTTGTTTCCCAGCGCTGGCAGCCCCACTTTCACCAGATCCTTGTGCGTGCAAACGACCGCGGCCACGTCCAGGCGGTCGGCCCATTGCCCCAGCGCATGTATGTCGTCCCGGCGGTAGGCGTGGTGATCGGGGAACTCGCGCGTGGCCATGACGTCGTACCCACATTGGGCCAGCGTGCGATAGAACCCGGCCGGATTGCCCAGACCGCAGAACGCGCCAAGGCGCTGGCCGCGCAGCGTTTCGATGGGTTGCGGAGGTCCACGCCTGCCGATGAGCCGGGCCGGGGCGTGCGCCACTTCGACCCACGCCGCCGAAGGCGCCAATTGCTGCGCCCGGCTGCGAATCGCCTGGCGCTGGGCGGCGTCGATGAGGTCAGCCCGCGACAGCGCCACGACCTGCGCCCGGTTGAGGCCGCTTGCCGGCTCGCGCAGCAAGCCGCGGGGAAACACATGCCCGTAGCCCCAAGGCGCCAAGGCGTCGATCAGCACGATGTCCAGATCGCGGGCCAACCGGCGATGTTGAAACCCGTCGTCCAGCAAGATGAGCTGCGTTTCGAGTTCCTCGACCGCGATCTGCGCCGCTGCGACCCGATCGGCGTTCTGAACGTGCGGAACGTCGGGCAATTGCTCTTCGAGCTCGAGCGCTTCGTCATTCGGGGCGCCGTCGGCCGCCCCGTAGCCGCGGCTGACAATGCTGACGCGCACGTCACGCCGGCGAAACCAACGGGCCAGCCAGGCCACAAACGGCGTCTTGCCCGTTCCACCCAGCGTCAGATTGCCCACGCTGATCACTGGCACGCCGGCGCGAACGACCGCCGCCCGCCCGCTGTCATAGCGTCGATTGCGGAGCGTCACCGCCAGCGAGTAGGGCGCCTCGGCGGCGCGCAGCACGGCGCGGCTGAGAGCCGCGGAAACGCCGCCGCGGCGTCCGCTCACCAGATCCTGAAACGCCGAGGCGCTGAACATCGCCATCGTCGGTTGCGCCTTGTGCCCGGATCGTCGCGGTCATTTCCGCAACTTGCGGCAGATGGCCTCCGCCATTTCGCGAGTGCCGACCGCCGTCGGATCGTCGCGATTCGGCTTCATGTCGTAGGTCACGTCGCGGCCTTCGGCAATCACGTCGGCCACGGCCTGCTCGAGACGCCGGGCGGCGTCACGCTCGCCGAGGTGTTGCAACATCAACATCCCCGAAAGAATCAAGGCGGTTGGATTGACCTTGTTCAATCCCTTGTATTTCGGGGCGCTGCCGTGGGTGGCCTCGAACACCGCCCCCTTGGGACCGATGTTGGCGCCAGGCGCCACGCCCAAGCCGCCGACCAGCCCTGCGGCCAAGTCGCTGACCACGTCGCCATACAGATTCGGCAGGACCAGCACGTCGTACAGTTCGGGCTTCTGCACCAGTTGCATCGTCATGTTGTCGACGATCCGGTCCTCGAACTCGATGTCGGTGTAATCCTTGGCCACATTGCGGCAACATTCCAGAAACAACCCGTCGGTGAACTTCATGATGTTCGCCTTGTGAACGCAGGTGACCTTCTGGCGTCCATTTTGGCGGGCATAGTCGAAGGCGCAACGGGCGATCCGCTCGCTGGCCGAGACGCTGATGCTCTTGATCGTCACGCCGGTCTCTTCCAGGCCGCTGATGATGCCTTTGCCTGGCTGCCGCTGGTTGATCTCCTTGATGATCTGGGCGGTCTCGGGCTTGCCGCGTTCGAACTCAATGCCGGCGTATTCGCTTTCGGTGTTCTCGCGGACGATCACCAAGTCGACGTTGCAGTCGGCGTAGAACGTGCGGACGCCCTTATATTGCTTGCACGGCCGGATGCAGGAATACAGCCCTAGCTCCTGCCGTAGGAACACGTTGATGCTGCGAAAGCCGGTGCCCACCGGCGTGGTGATGGGGGCCTTCAGGGCGCAGCCCGTGCGGCGGACGCTGGCGATCACGGAGTCGGGCAGCGGGTTGCCCCCGTTGCGCTCCATGATGTCGATGCCCGCTTCTTGCTCGTCCCAGTTGATTTTGACGCCCGTGGCGTCAACACAGCGACGGGCGGCCGCGGCCAACTCAGGGCCGGTGCCGTCGCCGGTAATCAGCGTAACTTCATGTGCCATTTTTCCACCGCAAAAACTTGTCGTCAGTCGTGCAACTTTTGGTCGGCCCGGCTACACCCGCCCCGGCGCCCACACGCGCCCTGGCGGCTGATTTGTTTCTGCTACGGGCCGGCGTGACCGATCCGGGGAAAACCCCCAAACGAAGGGTTTTAGCCTAAAGCCGGTAACCGAAGGGGCTCAGCGTAGCGAACGGGGTGCCTTGGGGTCAACGACGGAGGTAAATGCAACTTGCGACGCTTCACCCATTCATTAGCTCCCGGTCACTGACCGGGGGTCTGATGTTCAATTGACTTCAAGCTCTGGGCGCAGTGCGATCGACGCCACAACGTTGAGGGCGGCGTCCGCACGCCGCATCCAACCCCCCGTCGTTGACGGGGGGCTAAGGAATCATTCACGCCACACCCACTTCGTAGCCCCCGGTCAGTGACGCGACTCGCCGGGGGCTAAGATTTCGGTCTCGACGTCCGCCGCATCGCGAGCCACTGACCAAGCGCTATCGGGCGACGCCGTCAACTGGCTGGCGTATTACTTTTGGGAACAGTTGGACGACGAGTAGTGTAGCCAGCGCGACCGGCGAGCGGGGGACGATCGCGGTAGGGGCCGCCGTTGCCGGCGGCCCCCCGCACAGA
>CAYWTU010000266.1:0-6074 GCA_964461275.1 uncultured Pirellulales bacterium
CGCCTATCTTGGGAACCAAAAGGCCGCTGGTCGCCAGGGCATAATCGCGAACCATCTCGGCGTCCATGCGAAACCGCGGTCCTCGGGATATCAGCCGATTGAGTGGGTCTTTTTCAGTTTTCTCGGGGGACGCGGCCGCCGCCTGCCGGTAGGCGGCCGACATCATGAGCAGCTTGTAAAACCGCTTCAGGTCCCAGCCGCATTCGCGCAGCTCGACCGCCATCCAGTCGAGCAATTCCTGGTTGGACGGCAGCTCGCCCGCCACGCCGAAATCGCCCGCGGTGCGGACCAACCCGGCGCCGAACAACTCTTGCCAAATCCGGTTCACGGTCACGCGGGCCGTCAGCGGGTGTTCGGGCCGCATCAGCCACTGCGCGAATCCCAAGCGGCTCTTGGGCAATTCCTCGGGCATGGGCGGCAACATGCTGGGGGTCTTGGCGAGAACCTGATCGCGGCGCTTGTCGTAGTCGCCGCGGAACAGCACGTAAGCCTCTGGTGATTCGGCCCGTTCGTTCATGACGCTGGCAATTGTGCCGCGGGCGGAGATGGCGGCTTTCTCCTGTTCCAATTCGACCAACTTCTGCTGTGTTTGTTGGTAGACCGGATCGACTTGGTTAAGCCACCAGGCGAACAACTCGTTGGCCTCGCCTTCGCCGCGCTGGTCGGCCGGCTTTGTTGAGAGCCAAAACGCGCGAGTGACCGCCGCGATCAGCGAGACCTCGGGATTGCCGAGCGCTCGCCCATACAGCCGCAGGTCTTGCAGCGCCAAACCGGCCACTTCTGCCGTCTTGTTGCGCTGGCCGATTTTCAGCGGCACGTCGGTCCGCGTTTCGCCTTCAAGTTTGTTGACCGCCACGTCGTTCTGTTGCAGAGCGCCGTTGAGGTAAATTTTCACCCCTTCGGCTTTGGCGGAACCGTCGTAGGTCAACGCGACGTGCGTCCAGCGATTGGGCTCGAGCTTGCCCTTGGAGAGCACCTTGATGGCGTTGTGAGGCCATTTGCTGATGATGTGCGAGGCCACGCGGCCCCCTTCCAGCCACAGGTCCCAGCCGCGAAAGTCCTGGTCTTCGTTCATCCGGGCCACGAGCGCGCCCACCTTGCCGGTGTCGCCAACCTTGACCCATGCACTGCACGTGAACGGTTGCGTGCGGTCGAAATCGCCCGCCTCGGCGGTGGTGATGCTCCCCGGCCGGGCGGCACACGCCTTAGCCGCGACATGCCCGTCCTCCCAGGTGATGCCTTCGGCCTTAAACTCGCGCAGTTGTCCGTTGACAGTGACTTGAATCGTGTTGCCTGTCCCTTCGTGCAAGGCGGCATGCAACAGCAGGTCTTGCTGCGGGATCAGGTTGGCGACCGTTTGCTTGTCGGCGCTGGCCGCCCAGCTGTCGAAGTCGCTGCGAGCGCCCGCTTGGCGGGCGTCGCGCTCAGCCTGAACGGCGGCAATTTCCGGCAACAGTTGATTCCACCGCGGCTGGTCTACCTCCAGCGGCACCGGCACGATGGGCGGCGTGTCCTTGACGTTGCCGTCCATGGCCCCTTGCGTGGTGTTGTTGAAAAACGCCGCCATCTCGTAGAACTCGCGCTGCGGCAGCGGATCGAATTTATGGTCGTGACAGGTGCAGCAATTGGCGGTCAGACCCATCCACACCGCGGCGGTTGTTTCCGTGCGGTCGCGGGTGTACAGCACCAGGTATTCCTCAGGAATCACGCCCCCTTCGTTCGTCGTAATGTTGCAGCGGTTGAAGCCCGAGGCGATTTTCTGCTCCAGCGTTGCGTTGGGGAGCAGGTCGCCCGCCAACTGTTCAATGGTGAACACGTCGAAAGGCACGTTGCGATTGAACGCCTTGATGACCCAGTCGCGAAAGGCCCAAACCTCGCGGAAATTGTCGAAATGAATGCCGTGCGTGTCGGCGTAACGGGCGGCGTCCAACCAATGGCGGCCGCGGTGTTCGCCCCACTGCTCGCGGGCCATCAATTGGTCGATCAGGTTCTCGTAAGCCTGCGGCGAGGAGTCGTCGACGAAAGCCTCAACCACTTCCACGGCCGGCGGCAACCCGGTGATGTCCAAACTTACTCGCCGCGCTAAGGTCCGCTTGTCCGCCTCGGCCGCCGGCAACAGCCCTGCCATTTCAAGCTTCGCCAACACGAAACGATCGATCGGCGTGCGAATCCAGGCTTCATTTTGCACCGCTGGCGGTTGCGGACGTGTTGGTGCAATAAGCGACCAGTGCGCTTCGTACTCCGCCCCTTCGGCCACCCAGCGCTTGAGCAGCTCGCGCTCGTCGGTGGTCATGTCCTTATGTGCGTCGGGCGGCGGCATCACCAATTCGGGATCGGTCGAAAACAACCGCTGGACCAGTTGGCTTTCCTCGACGTTGCCGGGCACGATGGCGCCGGCGGTCACCGCGTCGTCGCGTCGATCGAGCCGGAGCTCGGCCTTGCGGGAGGCGCTGTCGGGCCCGTGGCAAGCGAAACAATTTTGGGACAATACGGGCCGCACGTCGCGATTGAAGCGCAGCGGTTCATCGGCCGATGCGGCCGAAGCCAAGACGGCCAGTGGCGCCCAAGCCAGACACGCCAAAGTGCGTCGGCGGTACATGATGAACCTCCCCAGGGACGGCAAGGGAGCTGGTTCCCACATCGATAGGCTCCTGACGACAGATGCGGCGTTCGTCGCGGTACCCGCCCGAGCGCTACGTCCCATGGCGTTTGGCCGTGGTTCGGTCGGAGATGGGCAGGAGTGCGGCCCGGGTGGGGATGGCGACCGACGCGAAGATACGCCTTCTATTTTACGGACGGGCAGCGTCCCAATGCAAACGGCCACCCCCCTGAAATGAGGGCAAGGCAGGCCGAGCCAGAAACGCACGGATTCTGGCGAGAATCCGGCCGTATAGCGCGCGCTCAGCCAATCAGCACGCTTGATGGCCCTTGCCGAGGGGGCAAGCCGTCGCCCGGTCCTTCGTGATTCCAGAAATTCCCGGACAACCGCTTGGTGGACGATGTCGAGCCTCAACAGAGGACCTTCGAACGGACCCTAAAACCTCGTCGCGGACTTTGCTAGACACCAGGGTTGCCAGCGCATTAGAATTCAGGGCGCATGGCAGGTCGCGACCACCTGCCGATTCTATTCGGCATGTCAGACAAAGGTCGCCACGACTGGCTTGTCGAGTTCGATTTATTCCGAGCAAGCTCATGAGCGAAACGCGGCACTGGACCGACTGGTCGCTGCTTCGCCCGCTGCGGGTGCGCTAACACCCGAGCGCGCTTGGAAATCTGACCACTGTGGTCCGATCGACGCCGTAAGGCTGGGTTCACCTTGGCCGTCCTACGGTTCGCACTGCGCGCGGAGTGCCCTTGGCCGCGCTGGCGGTCGTTCGGCTGGCGAACCAAGACGGGCGCTCGAGGTCGGTATTGCGTGCCCGACGAACGCAGGTGCGGACACCGCAGATTTTTTTGAAACCGATTGGCGTGGCCCTTTTCGCCACCAAACTGGGAGACTTTCCGATGTCACATTCAACACAAAGATCGAACGGGAAGTGGTTGTTTCAATCGAACCTCGTCCGTGCCACCGCGAGAAGACTGCTCTTCGCAGCGGGGCTCATCGCCTCGCCGTTTTCCTCCTTCGCAGTTGCCAATCCTTGGGTCCCAATCGCGAACCCCGTGAATCCCACACCGGGCAACGGGGTGCCGACGGCTCAATTGGTGCCGGGCAAGGACTTTTCCGATCTTCGCGATCGCGACGAAGCAGGCATTCTCGATTTTGAGCAAGTCGTCGCCTGGGACGGCAGCGGCGGGGTGCGCGATTCGTTTGACTACAGCGGCAGCCGAGCGCTCTACCCGCAGGACACGGGAGTCGATGGAATTGCAGCCGGCGGCGACGCGCTGTTTAACGCGCTCCGCGACAACCAGGCCGCGCTTTTGATTTCGACCACGACCGATTCGCGGATTCACTTCGTTCGGCCGACCGGGCTTCCCAATGCCACGCCCGGATTTGGAGTGTGGGCGACGGCCACGGACGTCGACGCCATGAACCCGCCGGACGATCTGGACGGCCTGGAGCTCTGGGGCGGCGATCAAGCGGACGATTCCGATCGCTACTCGCTGGCGGGCGATCCGTTTGTGGCGTTTCCGACCGGCGCGCGGAAGGTCGCCATCTGGAGCTACAATCCCGTGAGTTTAACGAGCGATCCCCATACCTTTACCTCCGATCTGGCCGCCGCCATGGATTTGCAGTACGGCGGTATCGGCGAGGGAGGGCCCCTGTGGAGCCAATTGGTCGAGTTGATGGACGTCGACGCGATCATGACCTTCGGGCCGTCCATCACCTTTAGCATCCAGCCGATTGATCTGAGCCAATTTAATCCGCAGCTTCCCAACTTGGACGGCGGCGAGATCTTTCTCTACGACGGCCCGGGCACTCCCACGTCGTTCCTGGTCCAAGGCGGCTATACCTGGGATACGGCCCTGGACCTCGTAGCCACCTTCGGCCTGCTGTCCGAGAATATCGACGCGTTGGAAGCGGTGTCCGTGCCCGAGCCCAACAGCCTGATGTTGCTCGCGCTTGGAGCGTGGGGATTGCTTGGGTTCGCCCGACGTCGGCGATGACGCGTGCGGTCCAGGTTCGAGCGTTGGGGCTTGATGGGGTCGGCCGATTGTCGATCGAGGCGGCCCATTCGCCGCGCCGATTCAAGATGGTGTTGCTTATCGCCAACATTTGCGCAAGCCGCGCAAATCTATCGCGGAGTCGCCGCCGGTCGAATTTGGATAAACTGATGGATGCCTTCTTTGAATCGCAAGGGAGCAAGGGCGCGAAGCGTCTACAGGCCATTCATCGCTCATTCGAATCAATGCCGCTTCCCTTTCGTAAGGTTGTTTTCGCGCAGTTGTTGCCCCGGCCTGGCACGCGTTGCGCCCCGGCGACTTTGCGTTCCCTTGGTTCGGCCTTGGCGGGCTGCTGTGCCATCTGCGAAACTGCGGTAACTCTGTGCGCCTCGCTGAATCGTGCCCGGTGACTCAGACGCCCAGAATCTGCAACAGTTCATCCTGGTTTCGATAGTCGGCCACGATGACGTCGGCCCCGGCCCGAATCAGCCGTTGCCGCTTCCATTGGTTGACCCCGTGCCGCTTTTCTTCCTCGCTGGCCACGCCGATGGCCACGCCTCCCACCCGCCGTGTCTCTTCGATTTCGACGTACCCGTCGCCGAACGCCAACAGTTGATTGCCCGCGACGCCGGTGTCGGCGATGATCTTGTCGATGATCATTTGCTTGGAGAAGTTCTTGTAATCGTCCAAGGCGCCGTAAATCCGCGACCCAAAGAAATTCGCCACGCCTAGCGCCTCTGCCTCGTCCCGGACATAGTGCAGGTCGGTGCCCGATGCTAGATACAGTTCCAGGCCGCGCTGGGTAAGCGCTTGTAGCAGGCGATGCGTCCCCGGCACGGTCAACGAGTCTTGCGCAACGGCGCCGCTCTTTAGATCGTGCACCCGCTGGCCCACGTCCTTGTACAACAGCTCGTGGTACTGGTGCTTGTATTCGATCGGCTCGCGGGCCGCGCCGCCGCGCTTGGTCACCTCGTCGGCCAACTGGATCATCTGGTAGATCGTCTGTTTGCCATTGAGCCGCATGACAAACTCTTCGACCTGGGCGGCCAAGACATCCCGTGGTTCGGTCGCGCCCGCCTGAGCCAGTACCTCGACCATCATGGGAATCATCACCTGCGGCCAGTTGCGGCGAATCAGCGAGATCGTGCCGTCGAAATCGAACAGCACGGCGCGAAATTGGCCGCGGGAAAAATCGGCCCGGAGAACTTCAATCGGCGAGGCAAGGGCGTCGACGGCGGTCATGGCAGAATCGGCTCGTCCGTGAATGCCTGGGCTACCCGCCCAGCAGGTGTTCCAAAATGTACAGTTCCAGCGCCTCGTAATCGCGCTCCTGTCGCAGTTGTTCGACCTTGGCCTGGTCCACGCTCCGCACCGCCTTGAGCAGCCGCTGGAACATTCGCAGGCTGTTGGCCAGGTGTTTGGTTTGGTCGGCCTGCTTGGTCGTCCGCATGGCCTTGACGTCCAGGCCCACC
>CAYWTU010000267.1:0-6067 GCA_964461275.1 uncultured Pirellulales bacterium
ACGTAGGTTGTGCTCACCATGCCGGCCGTGATGACGATCAGCATCACGACGACGCCGACCGTGCAGACTCCCGCCCAGTGCGGCAGGCCAAACAGCGGCTTGATCAGCGCTCCAGCGCCGACCATCTGTGGAATCAAATAGAACAAGCTGACGACCAGCGTGCTGACGCCGGCCGAAAGCTTGATGCCGCGCGAGCAAAACTGACTGTCCAGCGCGTCGGCAAATGTGAACTTTCCCAGCCGCTTCAACGGCTCGGCCACCACCAGCAGCGCCACGATCCAGCCGGCCAAGTAGCCGATCGAATACAGAAAGCCATCGTATCCATAGGAAGCGATCATACCGCAGATGCCCAAAAACGACGCGGCCGAAAGATAATCACCCGCGAACGCCACGCCGTTGATAAACCACGGAATTTGCCCCCCCGCGGCAAAATAACCCTGAGCCGAACGGCTCTGTGCCGCGAAATAGAAACTCAACCCCAAGGTAACGGCCACGAACAGACCAAACACAATCACGGCCAGCGGCGATGGGCTATAGATCATGCTGCGCTCCGCGACCGGTTCAGCAAGCTATATCCCAGGGCCACGGCAAGCGCGCCTCCCAAAAGCCCAAACCCGTACCAGACGGCGACGTTGACACCGCCCACCCGCCGCGCCATCCATTCGGGCGCAAAGGCGCTGGATAGCACGAACCCGGCGTAACAGGCCGAATAGGCGACGAACAGCGCCATGCCGCTGCGGGACGGGCGCAGCTCATCGGCCCTGGGGGGTGGCGTTGGCGTGTCGTGGTTCGCGTGGTCCCAGTGCGGCATGGAAGAGGCTTGCTCGTGGATGGGTCTTTAGAGTCCAACAACAACCTGTTCGGTGCGCTGAAATCAACGGGCGTTCGAGGTCCGTTGTCAGGTTGTTGGGCGGCCTATTACCTAACGATGGGCAGCAATTCTATCACATCGACGCCAGGCGGCGGCGTTCTGTGGACCTGTCCTGCCGGTTATCATGGGAAGGTGTTCCGTTGTGTGGCCAAGATTGAAACCAACCTTCGGCCGTCCCGCCTTACGTGTCCTGGGAATCGAGCATGCCTTGGCGCATTACCCACCTCGCGGCCGTGGCTTCCCTGATTGCGGCCCCGTGTCCCTTGCCGGCCTGGGCACAGGGGCCCGATTTCAATCGCCAGATTCGACCGATCCTGTCGGCGCATTGTTTCAAGTGTCATGGTCCCGACGAACAAACCCGCGAGGCTGGCCTGCGTTTGGACACTCGCGACGGGGCCTTGACGGAGCTGGAGTCAGGCGCTCGTGCAATCGTGCCTGGCAAGCCGATAGCCAGCGCGCTGGTCGAGCGGATCGATTCCGACGACCAGAACCTGCTTATGCCGCCCCCCACGGCCAACAAACCACTTGGCGACGAGCAGAAACAACTACTGCGCGATTGGATTGCGGCCGGCGCCCCGTATGCCGAGCATTGGGCGTTTGTGCCGCCGGTGCAGGCCCTGCCGCCCAAAGCGCGCGCGGCGGATTGGCCGCGCGGGGCCATCGACTCGTTCTTGTTGGCGCAGCAGGAGGCAGTGGGCCTAGCGCCGGCGCCGCCGGCCGACCGCTACGCGCTGGTTCGCCGTGTATATTTGGACCTGATCGGATTACCCCCTTCGCCCGAGGAGGCCGAGGCGTTTGCCCGCGACGATTCGCCGGAGGCCTACGAGCGGTTGGTCGATCGGTTGCTTGCGTCGCCTCATTACGGCGAGCGCTGGGCCCGCCGCTGGCTCGACCTGGCCCGCTACGCCGACACCAACGGCTACGAAAAGGATCGCGTACGCAGCATGTGGCCGTACCGCGACTGGGTCATCGACGCGCTCAACGCCGATCTGCCTTTCGACCAGTTCACGATCCAACAGCTTGCCGGCGACATGCTGCCGGAGGCGACGCTGGCCCAGTGGATCGCCACCGGATTTCACCGCAACACGATGATCAATGAAGAGGGGGGCATCGATCCGCTCGAGTTTCGTTACTACGCGATGATCGACCGCGTCAACACGACCGGCACGGTTTGGATGGGGCTGACGCTGGGGTGCGCCAACTGCCATACGCACAAGTACGACCCAGTCACGCAACAGGACTACTATCGATTCTTGGCGTTGTTGAACAACGCCGACGAACCAGAGCTGGAGGTGGTCGATGCGGAAACGGCGGCCCGCCGGCAACGTCTGGAAGAGGAAATTGCCGCGGCCGAAGAGGCGCTCCCAAAGTCGTTCCCAGTGCCGGGGCCGTATCGCTGGCAAACAGCCATGCTCGTCGAAGTGGCCAGCGCCGGCGGCGCAACGCCCGTGAAGCTTGACGAAGGCTCGGTTCGCTTTGAGGGCGAGAACCCGGCGGTCGACACCTACACACTTGGCTTTGAAGCTCCCGCGAACGTAGCGGCCCTGCGAATCGTGGCATTGACCGATCCGGCACTCCCCAAGTCGGGTCCGGGCAGAACACCGCACGGCAACTTCGTGGTCACAGACGTTCGCATCGAAGCGGCCTCGGCCGGCGAAACGGGCGACGCGGCGCCGGTGCGGGTAACGAACGCTACGGCCGATTTTTCTCAGGACGGCCAGCCCGCGGCACACGCCGTCGACGATGATCTAAAAACCGGCTGGGCCATTCATGGACCCGAGCCGTGGAACGTCGCTCGAACGTTGACGCTGGAGTTCGACCCGAAGAGCGGCGACTCGGAATCGCGGCACTGGACCGTTCGTGTCGCTCAGCAGTACGGCAATCAACATACGGTCGGCCGGCTGCGGCTGGAGTACGGATATCCGACCAACGACCAACGACCGGCCGAGGATCGTCGGCGGGCGCATCTTGAAGAGCGGTTTGCCGACTGGGTGGCGCCGCAAGCCGCGCGGGCGGTTCGCTGGACGCCGGTCAAGCCGACGCAGGCGACCAGCAATCTTCCCACCCTGGAAATCCTGGACGATCATTCGATTCTGGCCAGCGGCGACCAAAGCAAGAGCGACACCTATGAAATCACGCTTGACGCCGCCAGCACGGGGTTGAAAACCGTCACGGCGCTCCGTTTGGAGTGCGTCAGCGACCCGCGGTTGCCCAAACGCGGGCCGGGCCGCGTTTACTATGAAGGCCCGTTTGGCGATTTCTTCCTGAGTGAGATCGGTCTATTCGCCGGCGAGCAGAAACTGGCTTGGTCGGCCGCCTCGCATTCATTCGCCAGTGGTCCCTACACGTCGGCCCTGGCGATCGACGGCGATCAACAAAGCGGCTGGTCGATCAATGGCGCTCAAGGGCGCGACCACGCCGCCGTGTTCCTCTTGAAGCAGCCGCTCGTCGTCCCAGACACCCTGCGGCTGACACTGCTGTTCGAGCGCTACTATGCGGCGGGATTGGGGCGATTTCGCGTGTGGATGACGGACGACCCGCGCGGCGGCGTGGCCGGCGACCTGCCGGTGAATCTGGAGCACGCGCTGCTGAAGTCGGCCGACCAGTGGACCGCCGACGAGCGCTCGCAGCTTCTGGCCCGTTTCTTCCAGGCGGCCCCGGAGTTGGCGTCGGCCCGCGCACAAATCGACGCACTGCGCGGCCAACTGCTCGAACCACCGACCACGCTGGTCATGCGAGAACGGGCGCCACAGCATACGCGTCCCACGTTCCAACATCGCCGCGGCGAGTTTTTGCAGCCGACCGACAAGGTGCAGCCGGCCGTGCTCCCAATTGCCGCGGTCCACGCCCCTAGCCAGGCGGCCACTCGACTGGAGATGGCCCGTTGGTTGGTCGATCCGCGTCATCCGCTCACCGGCCGCGTGACGGTCAATCGGCATTGGGCGGCTTTCTTCGGCCGCGGCATCGTCCGCACCACGGAGGATTTCGGTTATCAGGGCGAACCGCCGACGCACCCCGAATTGCTCGATTGGCTGGCGGTCGAGCTGTCCCGGCAAGACTGGTCGATCAAGCGACTGCACCGGCTGATCGTCACCAGCGCCGCCTACCAACAGTCTTCGCGGGTGCTGCCCGCGCATTTGGAGAAAGACCCGCAGAACCGGCTCCTGGCACGGGCGCCAAGGCTGCGGATGGACGCGGAGTTGGTGCGCGACGCCGCGCTGGGCATCGGCGGGCTCCTCTCGCCGCGCGTGGGGGGGCCGAGCGTGTTCCCTCCGCAGCCGGCCAGCGTCACCACCGAAGGCGCCTACGGACAATTGGCCTGGAAGGAAAGCGAAGGGGGCGACCGCTATCGTCGCGGACTGTACACCTTCGCCAAACGGACAGCGCCGTACGCCATGTTCAATACTTTTGACGCCCCCAGCGGCGAGGCGTGCGTGCCCCGCCGGGAAAGCTCCAATACGCCGCTGCAAGCCCTGACGATGCTCAACGACGGCGTGCTGGTCGAGGTTTCGCGAGCGCTGGGCAAACAAATGGCGACGCTGGAAGGCGACTCGCACTCGCGCGCCGAGCGCCTGGTGCGCTCCGTGCTGGCTCGGCCGCCGCACGAAGCGGAGCGGGCGACGCTGGTCGAGTTTTATCGGTCACAACTGACCCGCTTGAAGGCCGGGCAGTTGAGTCCAGCCGCGGTGATGGGCGCCGACGAGAAATCGCTGGCCGGTTTGGCCTCCGCAGCGCTCGCCGAGCCGGCCGCCTGGACGCTGACCGCCCGGGCGGTATTGAATCTCGATGAAGCGATCGCCAAGGACTAATCGCCAGGGATAATCACAAAGAGGCCGCCAAACAACCTGACAACCGCCCTCTAACTCCCGTTGTTTTCAGCGAATCGAACGGGTTGTTTGTTGGACTTTAAAAGGCCGCCTGCCGCCCATGAACACTTCGCTTTCCCACGCTATGCACGTTTCCCAAGCCGTCTCGCGCCGCTTTTTTCTGGACCAGTGTGGCGTGGGACTAGGCAAAATGGCATTGGCCTCGCTGCTCACCGGCGCCGCGCCGGGCGCGCGCCGCGCACGCGCACGCGAGGCGGCACATCCTTTGGCAGCCAAGCCGCCCCATTTTCCCGGCCGGGCCAAAGCGGTGATTCACCTGTTCATGGCCGGCGCCCCGAGCCAGCTCGACCTGTTCGACTACAAACCGAAGCTGATCGAATACGAAGGCAAGCCGATCCCGCCAGAAGTCATTGGCGGTCAGCGCTATGCCTTTATTCGCTCCGACGCGGCCGTGCTGGGGCCCCGGTATAAGTTTTCCAAGCACGGCCAATGTGGCGCCGAGTTGGCCGAGGTGTTGCCCAAGCTGGCGGCTGCGGTCGACCACATCACGATCGTGCGGTCGATGAAGACCGATCAGTTCAACCATGCGCCGGCACAAATTTTTCTCAACACCGGCTTCTCGCAGCCCGGCCGGCCGAGCATGGGCTCCTGGATCACATATGGCCTGGGGGCCGAGACGGGCGAGCTGCCGGCGTTTGTGGTGATGAGCACCGGCGCGGGAATCAGCGGCGGGGCGGCCAACTGGTCCAGCGGCTTTCTGCCCACCCTGTACACCGGCGTTCGCTTGCGCAACCAGGGCGACCCGATCCTCAACGTCACCAGTCCGCCGGGGGTCGACGCCCAGGCGCAGCGCGAAACGTTGGACCTGGTCGGCCGACTGAACCGCGGCCGCCTGGCCGACGTCGGCGACCCCGAAATCGCCACCCGCATTGCCAGCTACGAGATGGCGTTCCGGTTGCAAACCTCGGCCCCGGAGTTGATCGACCTCAAGCAAGAGACGCAGGCCACCTTGGACCTGTACGGGGCCGACCCGGTCAAGCCGTCGTTCGCCCGCGCTTGCCTGCTGGCTCGTCGCATGGTCGAGCGCGGCGTGAGGTTCATCAACATCTATCACGAAGGTTGGGACGCCCATAGCGACGTGGCCGGAAATCTGAAGAACAACTGCGGCGCCACCGACCAGGCCGCGGCGGCTTTGGTGCAAGACCTGCGGCAGCGCGGCATGTTGGACGCGACACTGGTGATTTGGGGCGGCGAATTCGGCCGCACGCCAATGGTCGAAACCAACGCCGCCCTGGGCCGCAGCCTGGGCCGCGACCACCATCCGCAAGCGTTCACCATGTGGCTGGCCGGCGGCGGCATCAAAGCCGGT